>JAILZC010000290.1 GCA_023512665.1 Candidatus Bipolaricaulota bacterium
TTGGACCGGGAATTCGGAGCTGAAATCATCGCTTGCTCTCCTTGACCCCTAGAGCACCATTGCCCCCAACAAACGCAGTCGCTGTGTAGATGGAATTTGATTCATCTTCGGCAACTGCACTTTCTACGTAGTCTGTAAGATCGAGTTCTTCAGGGGCGCGGGTCTCCTCAATGCGCCCCACACGCACGTAGTGCCTTGGAGTTAGCTCGTCCGCCGTGATCCAGCGCACTTGCGCCCCATCAAATGCGAGAAAACGATGCTCCTTAGTAGCATAGATTGTGGTATGTCCTAGATACCACAGGCGGATGGAGCGCAATGGCTCTTCAATCTCTCGGCTCATCGTATGGAGCACTGGGCGGAACCGATTGTGATGGGTCAGGACTTCCTCACCAACTTCGATCTGTTCGATGGGCTTTGGTCCGTGGCGGGTCCAGATCTGTGTGCCGGCAGGGAAGCAGTTGAGCAATGTGGCGCGTCTGGGCTGCCCCGCGCCAAACATGATGCGCCCCCCAGGGATGAACCGAAAGTCTTCGAGCAGCCAATAGAACTTCTTCTCCCACTCACGACGCTTCTTCGCATCCGTCTCTACGGACGCGATCTCGCGCGCCACGCGCTCCCACATCTCACGGGGCGTTTTTTCTATAATATTTCCCGACAGATCGCGCAGAGCGTATTTGTCTAAAAAGCACCGAATCCGCAGCTCATCGCCCCCGAAGAACTCTACCGTCTCGTTGGCGGTCGGGGCGGCCTTGGCCGTGTGAATCTTCTGAGCCATGTGGGTTTTCCCCCTTCTCGTCTTTGCTTGTCCGACGCCCGGTGATCGCTCGCGCGCCGCACTCCGAACAACACTCCACGATACTCGGTCAAGCGAGGCCGATGGAACGAGAAGTCCCTTCGGATATAGATTATACCGCACTGGCGGCGTGCCGCAACGTGATGTGCGCTACGCTCCGGCGTCCACGTCGCTCCCTGCATTATGGGGCAGCCCTGACACCTTGTCAAGGGCGACAGCCGTCACAGTTTTTCAATAACAGCAATCCCTTCTTGATTAAATTGTCCAGCCCTCGCCAGGACGCAAGATGATGACTTGTGTTTTGGTCTGCCCCTCAACTTTTGCTTTGAACTGTTGGGGGTCTTGGTGAATAGCCGGCAGCGTGTTATAGTGAATCGGGACGACGATCTTGGGTTTGAGCAACTGGACGGCTTCGGCAGCAGCATCGGGGTCCATGGTGTAGTAGCTGCCGATGGGGAGAAACGCTATATCCAGTCCGAGCTTCCCGATGAGCGCCATATCGCTGAAGAGCGCGGTGTCCCCAGCGTGATAGATTCTTTTGTTCTCAATGGTCGTGAGCACGATCCCACAGGGTTCACCCAAGTAATGTCCGTCATGGCTGGAGCTGTGAAACGCTGGGGTGAACTGCACCGTTCCGAACTCAAAGCGACTGGGCCCGCCGATGTTCATCCCGATGGCCTTGGCACCTTGAGATTGACAGTATGTGGCTAATTCAAAGATTGCGATGATCGGCGCGCCGGTGCGCTGGCTGATGGCAACAGCGTCACCCAAATGATCGCTGTGGCCATGAGTCAAGAGAATCGCATCGGGCTGGAAATCTTCGGGCTTGTGTTTGGCGACGGGGTTGCCGGTGATGAACGGGTCTATGAGCACAGAGTGCTTGTCGGTCTTGATCTCGACGGCAGCGTGACCGATGAACGTGATCTGCATAGGGTGGAACCTCCTTCTTTTATTTAATCTCCGCCGAACTCGCGCTTGACGAGTTCTCTGTCCTCGCCCTTGGTGGCCGTGAGCAGTATCTGAATTCTATCGGCGGCTGCAGGGTGCTCTTCAGTCAGGTACTCCAAAAACTCTGTTGTCTCTGCGGGGCGCTCGGCAAGCAGTCGGCGCAGTCGGTGTGCGACCTCCCAGACGCCCAGCTCGCGCAGCAATCTGTCGGTGCGAGTGGAGAGATCACTCCCGTTGGGCGCACCGAGCGCCTCAAGCATCTGGAGTATCTGGCGGACCCTCTCTGCAGTCATAGAAGAGACAATCACCCTGTGTTATTGTAGCAGACCCCTAGAGTCAGGTTCAATGGACCTGCGTCTTGCTTGCTCACTCATATCGCAAGGCTTCGACGGGGTCGAGCCGCGCCGCCCGCCATGCCGGCCATAGCCCGGCTATCGCACCCAACACAACCGAAAAACCCAACGAGCCAAAAATCAATGCCCCGTCGAACGCGACAC
>JAILZC010000291.1 GCA_023512665.1 Candidatus Bipolaricaulota bacterium
CGCCCCCCGATTGGTGCTATGTGAATAATTTTGAAGACCCCTACCAGCCCAAGGCCCTGCGCTTGCCCACCGGCTGGGGCGCTCGGTTCGCCCAAGATATCAAGAATCTCATTGATCACGTGCGGCGCAAGTTGCCCACGGTGTTTGAGAGCGAAGAGTATAGCGCCCAACGCGATGAGATCGTCAAAGCGATCAATCAACAGCGCGAAACAGTGATCAACCGCGTGCAAGAGCGCGCTGCTCAAGCGGGGTTTATGCTCCAAGCCGCGCCCTTTGGCATCTTAATTGTGCCGGTGCTGGGAGGGCGCCCCTTGAGCGACGCCGAGTTTCAGTCCCTCCCCCAAGCCGCTCGCGAAGACCTCCAGCGCCGCCGCGACGCTCTCCAAGAAGACCTCAAAATCGCCATGAAGGAGATCCGCACTTTAGAAAAGACCGCTCAAGAGAAGCTACACGAGCTTGACAGACAAGTAGCCCTCTACATGGTCGGTGGGCTGATAGATGACCTCCGCGAAAAGTATCGCGATCTCCCGGAGGTGCTTGAGTATCTTCACGCTGTCCAAAAGGATATTTTAGAGAACATTGAGCTCTTCAAAGGGGAGCAAAAGCCCGAGGGCGCAGCTCCCCCGTGGGCCAAAGAGCTGCCCTTCCGAAAGTATTCCGTCAATGTCTTAGTTGATAACAGCAAGCAGCAGGGGGCTCCGGTCGTGGTCGAGCTCAACCCCGTCTATCACAATCTCTTTGGGCGCATCGAAAAAGAGACACAATTTGGCGCGCTCTACACAGATTTTACGATGATCAAAGCTGGCTCGCTCCATCGTGCCAACGGCGGGTATTTGGTGCTCCCCATTGAAGACGTTCTGAGAAATCTCTTGAGCTGGGATGGGCTCAAGCGCGCCCTGCGCAGCCGCGAGATCTTTATCGAAGAGCTGGGGGAGCGTTTGGGGTTCATCGCGACAAAAAGCCTGCGGCCGCAGCCCATTCCCCTCGATGTCAAAGTCGTGCTGGTCGGACCCCCGATCTTCTACTATCTGCTCCATGCCTACGACGAGGAGTTCCCTGAGCTCTTCAAAGTCAAGGCCGACTTCGATACGCGCATGGACAACTCCCCAGAGAACATCCAAGATTTTCTCAAATTTCTCTGTACGTTCTGCCAGAAAGAGCGTCTCAAGCATCTAGATAACACGGCGGTCGCGAAGCTCTTGGAACATGCAGCGCGCCTCGCCGAAGACCAACAGAAGCTCTCCACGCACTTTGGCGCGATCGCCGATATTATCCGCGAAGCAAACTACTGGGCACTGCAAGAGAATGCTTCGCACATCGGCGCGCGCCATGTCCAAAAAGCTTTGGACGAAAAAGTCTATCGCTCCAATCTCATCCAAGAGAGAATCCAAGAGATGATCGCGCGCGGCACACTGCTCATTGATACGGAAGGGCAAGCCGTAGGCCAAGTCAATGGGCTCTCCGTCATTAGTTTGGGGAATTACGCTTTTGGCAAGCCCAGTCGCATCACGGCAAGCGTCGCGCCGGGGCGCGAGGGGATTATAGACATAGAGCGCGAAGTCGAGCTGGGCGGGCCCATCCACTCCAAGGGCGTCTTGATCTTGAGCGGATATTTAGCGCAAAAATACGCCCAAGATAAGCCCTTGACGCTCACAGCCAAGCTCGTCTTTGAGCAAAGTTACGAAGGCGTCGAGGGCGACAGCGCCTCTTCGACCGAGCTCTATGCGCTCTTGTCGGCGCTGTCGGGGGTACCCATCAAGCAGGGGATCGCCGTGACAGGGTCTGTCAATCAACATGGTGAAGTCCAAGCGATTGGCGGGGTCAACGAAAAGATCGAGGGATTCTTTGACGTCTGCAAAACCAAGGGACTGACGGGCGAGCAAGGGGTGCTCATCCCCAAGAGCAACGTGCAGAACTTAATGTTGCGCGAAGATGTCGTTGAAGCCGTGAAGGCGAAAAAATTTCACATCTGGGCGGTGAGCAAGATTGATGAGGGGATCGAGATTCTCACCGGGGTGCCGGCGGGGGAGCGCGGGCGCGACGGGAAGTTCCCCGAGGGCACGGTCAACTATTTAGTAGATCAGAGACTACGAGAATTCGCAGAGTGTCTCAAGGAGATCTCCGAAGACACCAAGAAGCCGCGCCGCGCGCGGCGCTCAAGACAGGGGGGATAGCTCATGCCTAAAGTCGTCGTCGTAGGGG
>JAILZC010000292.1 GCA_023512665.1 Candidatus Bipolaricaulota bacterium
GCGCTATTGCTGAAACTCAAGGGATCACGGCGGAGCTCTACCGAGCTATTGTCACTATAGTTGATGACCGAGTCAAAGAGATTCGGGTCACCCGTGAGGATTTTGATCGACTCACTCAAGCAGTCACTCAACTGGCTCAAGCGCAGGCGCGCACGGAGCAACGTCTCGACGAACTGGCACAAGCCCAAGCACGCACGGAGCAACGCCTGGAGGAGCTTGCCCAAGCACAAGCTCGCACGGAGCAACGTCTCGAAGAGTTGGCGCAAGCTCAAGCCCGCACCGAGCAGCGCTTGGACGAGTTAGCCCAAACCCAAGCCCGTACCGAGCAGCGCGTAGAGCAACTCGAAGGGGCAATGCAGCGCTTAGCCGAGGCCCAAGCGCGCACCGAGGAGCGTCTAGATCGTCTTGAAGCTGCCGTAGAGCGCTTGGCTGAGGCCCAGGCGCGCACCGAGCAGCGTCTTGATCGGCTCGCTGAAGCCCAGGCGCGCACTGATGCGGCGGTGCAACAGCTGGCCATGCGAGTCGATCAGCTCGCTGAAGCCCAAGCGCGCACTGATGCGGCGGTGCAACAGCTTGCCATACGAGTCGATCAGCTTGCTGAGGCCCAGGCGCGCACCGAGCAGGCGCTCCAGCAGCTGGCGACCCAAGTCGGCGCCCTCAGCGATAACGTCGGCTACGGGCTGGAAGACATCGCGCGCGTCGTGCTGCCAGGATACCTGAAACAACGCTATGGGGTCACCGTGGAGCGGCTGGAACGCCGCATCTTCCCCGTGGACGGGCAACGATTCGACGTAGATCTGTATGCTGAAGGCTCACGTGGGAGACGTCGCGTAGTGGTGCTCGGCGAGGTGAAATCGCGCATCTACGCCCGCGAGGTGCATCACTTTCAGCAGGTGCTTCAGGCGGTGCGCCCGCAGTTGCCTGCTGAGCCCCTGCCCTTGTTGTTTGGGTATTTTATTGATCTATCAGCGATGGAAGCCGCGCAAGATCAGATTTTGTTAATTGCCGCGTATCAGCCCACCATGGAAGCGACGACGCCGCGTCGCCGCCGTCGCCCAAAAAGGGTATAATGGATGAGAAGGGGGGATGACTGATGGAACGGCTGACTGGAACATTCAAAGTGAAGTCTGGACTCGCCGAGATGCTCAAAGGCGGGGTCATCATGGACGTGGTCAACGCCGAGCAAGCCGTGATCGCGGAGAAAGCCGGTGCTGTGGCCGTGATGGCTTTGGAGCGCGTTCCCGCAGATATTCGTGCCGCCGGGGGCGTGGCCCGCATGGCCGACCCCAAGAAGATCAAAGAGATCATGGACGCGGTCACGATCCCTGTGATGGCCAAGTGCAGAATCGGGCACTTCGCCGAAGCCCAGATTCTCGAAGCCCTGGGCGTAGACTATATTGACGAGTCGGAGGTGCTCACGCCCGCCGACCCTGAACATCATATAGACAAGTGGCAATTCAAAGTGCCGTTCGTTTGTGGGGCGCGCGATCTGCCTGAAGCGTGTCGCAGAATCGCCGAGGGCGCCGCGATGATCCGCACCAAGGGCGAGGCCGGCACCGGCGACGTCATCGAGGCTGTCCGCCACATGCGTTTGATGAACAAGCAGATTCGCATCGTGCGTCAGGCCTCCGACGAAGAGCTGGTCTCGTTGGGCAAGGAGTGGGGCGCGCCCGTCGAAGTCTTAAGAGTTATTAAAGAGCTGGGCAAACTCCCCGTGGTGAACTTCGCCGCCGGTGGGATCGCCACGCCCGCTGATGCAGCCTTGATGATGCAACTGGGCTGTGACGGGGTCTTCGTCGGTTCGGGAATCTTTAAGTCCAAAGACCCAGAGAAGCGCGCCAAGGCGATCGTCATGGCCACGACGTACTACAACGATCCCAAGGTTCTAGCTGAGGTCTCCGAAGACTTGGGCGAGCCGATGCGCAGCATCAGCGCGGCGCAACTTGCCGAGGGCGAGCTTTTGCAGGTGCGCGGGAACTGACACTATGCGCATTGGGGTGCTGGGACTGCAAGGCGACTTTCGCGAGCATCTCACAGTATTGCGCGCGCTCGGGGTGGACACCCGTGACGTGCGCACCAGAGCACAGCTCGATGAGATCGAGGGCTTGATCATTCCCGGCGGCGAGAGCACGACGATGGCGTATCTCTTAGAAAAGACGGGGATGCTCCCGGTCTTGCGCGAGCGTGGCGAGAAGGG
>JAILZC010000293.1 GCA_023512665.1 Candidatus Bipolaricaulota bacterium
CCCCTTTAGGGGAGGGGCCTGGGGAGAGGTCTTGCCTCACGGAAGACGGCTCGTTCCGTGGGCTCCGTGATTCAAGGGTTGCACCAACCCCTAGAAAGATCATACAATAAACATACAGACAGTGCCCTAGGCAAGGTGGTATGACTGCCCCTGAGGCGAAGCGTCGGCGGAATGAGCGAGTCTTCGGAAATTGGGAAGAGCTTCCTGATGGTGGACGGCGCTACTGGTACGAAGTCACGGGGCGCTTGGGGTGGAAGGCTCGGTATGTCAAAGAAGTGGACACTGAGGAGAACACCCTACGCTTCTGGCAAGAGATCTACAATGAGCTTGGTGAGCTTGTGGAGATCCATGAGAAATATCCAGTAGATACAGGGCATCGGAAGGTGAAAGAGCCATGATCACGCGACAAGAGGTCGCGCAGAAGGTGATTGACTACCTCCACCATCGCATTGCATTGGCCGAGCTGGTAGACTGGGCCGAGAGGGCGTTGATGGAGGGCGATCTGGACGAGCGCGATCTGGAGGTACTGCGAGAGTCTCTGGCGCGCTTGGGGCTGGCTGACGTTAAAGTCTTCGGTCTCAGCTGGGAAGAGTGTGAGCAGCTCCTCGCGCGCTTGGGGTACCGTATCCATGTGCAAGTCTCACCCGCGACCTAATGGCCCTCACCCTTGTGCTCCCCTCCCCTTAGGGGGAAGGGCCAGGGGAAAGGGCTTGAATCACGGAAAGCACGGGATCGCACGGAGGACACGGGAAGACGAGCTTCGCACGCTGCGCGTGGGCTTCGCCTTCGCCAGCCGAAGGCTGGCGCAAGCTTCGCTTGACGTTCATCGTGCCGCCCTTTGGCGGCACGGCGAACAGTCCAGGCGAAGCCTGGTGCCTTCCGTGGCTCTCTTCTGTGGGCTCGGTGATTCGAGGGAGCGCCCGCGCTTGCAAAGGCTTCTCCTCTTGCGTAGACTAAAACCATGAGAGCGCAACGGCTGCGAAACACCAACAAGCAGGCTCGGATCGTGTGTCCAGCTCCTATCCTGACAGTGCTTCTCGTCCGGGATGCCCAACGCTTCATGGCCAAGTGCCCGGAGCTCGATTTGGTCACGGAGATGGATACCCCTGCTGCTGCGCTGCACGCGATGGTCGAGATGATCCGCGAGTACGCCGAGGACTATCGTGCGCGGGAGGAGCTCTTGGCCGCCAGCCTCAATCGCGCGCATCACAAGCCTTACGTAGAGTGCATTCTCGCGTGCCGCGACGAGTGGGAGCTGTGGGAGCTGCTTGAGGTGCGGTATGGCCGTCTACACCTACCGTCAGGTGCGGGGCGTCCTGCGAAAGCTCGGGTTTAGACGGGTGCGCATCCGCAAGCACGAGACGTGGGAGAAGATTCTCGACGATGGCAGTGTGCTGCAAGTGCGGCTCAGTCACCAAGGTGGGCGTGATGTTCCACCGGGGGACTTTTGCGGAGATTCTGCGACAGATGGGGATTGCTCGCGAGACGTTTGCGAAGTTGGTGTGAGGTCGTGCGGGCCTGCCGTTCCGTGCTCTCCGTAGCTCATTCTGTGGGCTCCGTGATTCAAGCTTGACCACTGAGAGCGAGCGGGGTACGATAGATCAGAGGGTGATCGCCCGTGGCGACTCAGATTAAGTTCACTTACGAGGACTACAAGAGCCTGCCCTCCGTGGAGCGCCAACGCTTCGAGCTGCTGGAAGGAGAGTTGATCCCGATGGCCCCCTCCCCTGGAGAAGCCCACCAGCGGATTTGTGGAGAGCTCGCATTTTATCTGCGGAAGTTTGTGAAGGAGCGCCAATTAGGTCGAGTCTATGAAGCCCCCTTGGACGTGGTGTTGGGGGAGCCGGGGGAGGAGCAGGTCGTCCAGCCCGACATTCTCTTCATCTCCCAGCGGCGGCGCCGGATCATCCGTGACGAAGAGATTCGTGGGGCGCCTGATCTGGTGGTGGAGGTGCTTTCGGCGGCCACGAGGGAGCGGGATCGGGGCTTCAAGCGGCGCCTCTACGCCAAGTATGGCGTGAAGGAGTATTGGATCGTTGACCCTGACGCCAAGACAATTGAAGTCTTGGCGTTAGGGGAGCGGGGGTATGAGCGGGCGGGGCTGTACACCACGGGCGAGGTGCTGGAATCGCCGCTGCTGGTGGGGTTGCAGATTGCCCTGGATGAGGTCTTCTGAATCACGGAAGGCACGGGTT
>JAILZC010000294.1 GCA_023512665.1 Candidatus Bipolaricaulota bacterium
GCGCACGCCTACGCCCAGAAGACCCGCCGCGCCGTCTCGATCTTTAAGAATAATATTGACTATCACGGCATGAGCTTCGGCTGCCATGAGAATTATTTAGTGACGCGCCAGCTCCCGTTTGAGCGGCTCATAGTGGGGCTGCTCCCGTTCTTGGTCACACGGGTGCTCTTTGCCGGAGCTGGCCGCGTGGGGGGCGAACACTCGTGGGTGGACTACCAGCTCTCGCAGCGCGCCGATTTTTTCACAGAACTGTGCAGCGTGGACACGCTCGCGGCTCGCCCATTGATCAATAGCCGCGACGAGCCCCACGCCGACGAAAAATTTTATAGAAGGCTGCACGTCATCTGCGGCGACGCGAACTTGAGCGAATATGCGACCGCGCTCAAAGTGGGCACGACGGCGCTCGTCCTAGCGACAATAGAGGCGGGCCACGGCCCGCCGGGAACCCTAAAAGACCCTATCAAAGCCCTCAAAGAACTCTCGCGCGATCAGTCTTATCGCTGGCTCGTCGAGCTCGAAGAGGACGGCTCGATCTCGGCGATTGACATCCAGCGGGCGTATCTCAAAGCTGCCCAAGGGCTCTTTGGCCATCGCGACGCCGAGACCGATTGGGTTCTGAAAGAGTGGGAGTCGGTGCTCGACGACCTCGAAGCCGACCCCATGCGCTGCGCCGACCGGCTCGATTGGGTCGCCAAACGCCACGTGCTCCAGACTTTCATCGAGTCCGAGAGACTGAGCTGGCGCGACGAGATCGTGCGCAGCCTGGACTTGGAATATCACTCTCTCGACCCGCAGCGCAGTCTCTTCTATGAGCTCCAAGGCCAAGGGGCGATGCGCCGGATCGTCAGCGAAGCCGAGATCGAGCGCGCTCGTGGTGCGCCTCCACCCGACACGCGCGCATTCATTCGCGGGCTGTGCGTGCAAAAATTCTCTTCAGCAATTCGGGCGCTCAGTTGGGGGCGGGTCACGCTCTCGCAGAACGGGCAAGATGTTGCACTCGATCTGCGGGCACTGGTAGGCGGGCGAGTCGGCGCTCTCAATCATTCTGTAGAGGGGGTCTCGACGCCGCGCGAGCTTTTGGGTATCATACAGCAGGCCACTCAAGAAGTACGAAGGAGGTAGAGCCTATGCCGGAGAGGATTGTCAAGCCGATCCCGCAAGACCCCGTGACCAAGCCGGGGGACGACGGGCCGCGCACGCCCAACGTGCCCAAGCCGGATACAGAGAGACTCTTGGAGCGGATGCGGCGGGTTGACCCGCGCCAAGCGCAACGCTACCGCCAGCGCAGCGGGGAGTGAGATATGAGACGCAACAAGAGGCCTCAACCATACAGGCTCCCCTTGGAGATTGAGCCTTTAGCCGAAGGTGGGTACGTAGCAACAAGCCCAGCCTTGCCAGGCTTTTTAGTGCAGGCTGAGACGCTGGAAGAAGTTTTCGCGCTCGCGCCTGGAGTAGCCCAGACGCTCTTAGAAGCGATGCGCGAGAAGGGTGTGCCCTTGCCCACAAAGCTCTGTCAGACGCGCAAGCCTCTGCGAGCTGCTGTGTTAGTGACGTTAGTGTGACGTATCGTGAATTGACGAAAAAGCTGAGAGGGCTGGGCTGCGAGTTCGTTCGCCAAGGCCCAGGTTCTCATGAAATTTGGTGGAATCCAGCTAACAGAAGATTCACGACGATTCCTAGACATGAAGGACGCGATATGCCTAGGGGAACAATGCGAAAGATTTTGAGAGATTTAGATATTACGTTGGAGGAACTCCGACGTGTCTGAGCAACTCGGCGCCACCCACGGCGATTTCGCCAAACTCTTAGAAGCCCACGGGCTGCGCTTCCCTGAAGCCAGCCCGTCCCCCTCTCTCTCTGCTGTGGGTGTCCACGGCACGACGGTCATCGCCGTCAAGTTCGACAAGGGTGTCTTAAACGTCGCCGACCGCCGCGCCACCGCCGGCCACGCGATCTTTTATGAAGAAGCTGAAAAGATATTAAAGCTCGACGACGAGACCCTCATCGCTATCGCCGGCTCATACGCCGCAGCTTTCGAAGCTGTGCGGTTCTTGCAGCACTCCTTGAAATATTATGCCCGCAGCCAGCTCCAAGAGATGAGCCTGGAAGGGAAACTTTCAGAAGTCTCGCGGGTGCTCAGCCGCTCCCTGCCCGGCGCCCTCCAGGGGATCGGAGGGTTCTTGCCC
>JAILZC010000295.1 GCA_023512665.1 Candidatus Bipolaricaulota bacterium
CTTGTGCACTCTCAGCAACGGCGCTGAGCTAATGACGATCTCTGTGGGATCGTTTGGGGCGGGTGTGGTGGGATCGTCGGTGGGCTCATCGGGGCGTTCGTTGCTGGAGACGATTCCCTGGGCACGAATGCTGACGATCCCCGCAGGGAGCGGGCTCTTGATGCGCACCCGGAACTGAATCGTCTCGGAAGCGTTCGGTGCGACTGTCGAGAGATCCGCACGGACTTGCGACCCAGGAGAGTCTATCAGAGCCGTGTTGGGGTCTGGGGTAAAGCGAAAGATGACGCCGGTGGCCGGGGCTGGACCGGCGTTCGTGATCGTAGCACTGTACTCGATCGTATCGCCGGGGCTTGGCCCCAGGGGAGGGGTGTCTTCGACAAGAGTGGCCGTGAGAATGGCTCGCACTTGCGGGCTGTGGGTAGCTGTCCCCACGGTCGTCGTCAGGGAAGCCGAGTTATTCGCCGTATTGATTTCAGCAGAGTTTGTTGTCGCCTGAGCGATGGTCGTCAAGATCGTCCCGGTGGGGACGGAGCTGAGCACTGAGATTTGGGCGCTGAGGGAGCCGCCCCTCCCCGGCGCCAGCGAGCCGATCACGAACGTCAGTATCTGTCCGGCAGTGCTCGCAGGGGGCGGGCTGGCCAGAACGAACTGCGTGCCCTCGGGCAAAGTGAGAGAGATCTGCACGTCCTCAGCGACCGACGGCCCGGCATTGTGATAGCTCACGAGGAGGTTGAGCGAGCTGCCGGGGAGCACCGTTGTCGGGCCGGAGACGGAAAGCTCTACATCTGTGGAGCTGTTGGCGCACGCGGTGTCTGTAGTAACAACTGTGCTCGCGTTGATAGCCCCGTGAGCCGTGTTGCACACGTTATCGGAAGAATTCGCTGTCGCTTGGAAGCCCACGGTGCCTGCGGGGTTCTGTCCCGCGGGGATGGGATCGAGAATGACCCAGCGAAGCGCGGTGACGCTCGCCGCTGCAGACGGCTCCGTAGCTCTGAACGTCGTGCCCCCGTCGGTAGACCAGAGCTTCAGACAATTCCCGCTGCACTTCATGCTTCCGGCAACGTATGTGACTTCTGATGGCAGAATATCTGTGATCGTCACGCTGTTGCCCGAGTTGGGATCGCCGAGGGCCGCCCCGCCGCTGTTCCCATATTCGATGGTGTACGTAAGAGTTGTGCCGGGCGTCGCCGCCGTCGGAGTGACAGATTTGTTGACAGAAAACTTTCCGAGAGACTCGCTCACGTGGATGGTGAGCGTGATCGCGCCGATGTCGGCATTGAATTTGTGTCCGCTCCCAAACGCTGCTTGTTGGTAGGGCTGCAGAGTCGTCGTACAGCTCCGTAAACCAATGAATGTGTACGTGACGTAGTCCGAGGGATTGCGGGTATAGTTGGGCGGGGGGTTGCTGGTGGCGATCCCCGTGAGATAGAGCTGATCGCTGTAGGGCGTCGCTCTGATGCTCTGGAGTGCGACCTCGGTGCGGACGAGCCGAAGACACGTAGGATCGAAGCTGGGGTTGCTGACGGGTTGGAACCACGCGTCTTCGACGGCCTCCGGGCCAGCCCCGACAGCCCCAAGATCAAAGCCCGTGATGGTGATCGTGACGAGCTGGCCCACACCGATCCGGCCCGAAGTGGGCTCGAGGGTCATCGAGCCGTCGGGGGGCAGGATTCTATTCGAGCTTGCTGCCGAAGAATGTTTTGTTTGGAGGGTCGCGCTCTGAGAAGCACCACAACTGTTCTCGGAGGTCGCCCACACGGTGTACGGATACGAAATATCCGACGTGCTGGGGTAGACGACGTGCCAATAGACAGTTCGTGTAGCCCCGGCGGGAAGAGTCCCTAAGAAGCGCGTTGCTTCGGTTGGAGAGCCGAGCATCTGGAGGCTGTGGCCGCCGGCGTCGTCGAAGGTGCCGGGGGTGAGACCGTTCCCTAGGAAGAGCGTGACGTTCCTGATGAGGTTCGACCCAGTGTTTTGTATTCTGACGGAGAGCGTGGCAACGCGCGGCCCATCCGAGGAGACGAGCGCGAACGGGCTGGACGTGATCGTGTTTACCGCGGGCATCGGCGAGAATTCCGACCTGCTGCGCAAAAAAGTGTGCGAAGGATTGACGTTTCTGGGGCTCGAGCTGGACGAGGAGCGCAATCAGGCGCGCTCGAAACAGACGCGCCGCATTACGA
>JAILZC010000003.1 GCA_023512665.1 Candidatus Bipolaricaulota bacterium
ACCGATAAGCTCTTCAACGAGACTATCATCGTTGACAGAGACTGGAAGCTGGTAGAGTACTCCCTGCACTCGGAGACGGTGCGAGGCAAGCTCACCGTGACGGTGAAAGTCGAGGGCCAGATCGCCAAGATTCAGCTTTACTTCAAGGGCACCGACGGCAAGGAGCAGAACCAAGCCCGCGAAGTCATCTTAGAAGACGAGTTCGTGACCACGGGCATCGCCGCGGGGCAGCTGATGGTCATTCAGAAGATCGTCACACTCAGAATGAAAGAGCAGAAGAGGACGTTTCTCGCGCTCGATCCGACTAATATCGAAAAACCTCTGATCGAGCTGACGGTGGAGCGCCTCAGCCCAGTGAAGGTCAAGAGCGGCGCAAAAGTTTTCGACGCCCAGCGCGCCAAGCTCACGCGCGCCGACGGGGATTTTCAACTTGAACTCTTCTCATCGGACACGGGCGTGCTCTGGGGGTTCACCGGGGAGTCGGCCACGACCCGGCTGATAGGCTACCGCCAAGACCTCTTCCCCGACGGCTTCGAGGTGCTCAAATAACTATGGGGGCCATCGTCTCCGCGCAGAACGTGACAAAAGTCTACCCGATGGGGAAGGTGCACGTCGTCGCGCTCGACGACGTGAGCTTCTCTATGAACGAAGGGGAGTTCGTGGCGATCATGGGGCCATCGGGCTCTGGCAAGAGCACGCTGATGAATCTGATCGGCTGCTTGGACAAGCCCTCGTCGGGGACGATCGCTATTAACAGCACCGACATTGCGCGCCTGAACGACCGCCAGTTGGCGCGGCTGCGCGGCTCCCAGATCGGCTTCGTCTTCCAGACGTTCAATCTCATCCCCCGCATTGACGCCCTCGCCAACGTCATGCTCCCTATGACGTTTGTGGGAAAGCTCTCGCCCAAAGAGCGGCGCACTCGCGCGCAGCAGCTCTTGGAGATCGTGGGGTTAGGGCAGAGATTACACCATCTGCCCAGCGAGCTGTCCGGGGGCGAGCGCCAGCGGGTGGCCATCGCCCGCGCCTTAGCCAACGACCCGAAAATCCTCTTGGCCGATGAGCCCACGGGCAACCTCGACACCAAGACGGGCAAGACGATCTTGGAGCTCTTCGTCGAGCTCAACAAGAGCGGGCGCACGGTCGTCGTGGTGACGCACGACGCGACGGTCGCCTCCCACGCGCGACGTATCATCAAGCTCTTAGACGGCAAGATCGTAGGAGACGAGAGACTATGAGCTTTCGCGAGGCGCTCAAGCTGAGCTGGACCAATATTCGTGCGCACAAGCTGCGCAATGCCTTGGCCGTCCTGAGCGTGACCATCGGCATTGCTTCGGTGATCGCTATCGTCACGATGACCACGGGGTTACAAGACGCACTGCTCGATACCCTGACCAAAGATCTCTTGCGGGCCAACATGATCACGGTGAACGTCGAGGGGAGCGCGGGGTTGTTTGGGACGGCGCAAGTCTTCTCCAGCCGCGATGTCGAACAGCTCAGAAAGATTGCTGGCGTGAAGACCGCTGATGTGATCGGGCGTGTGCGCGGCGATGCGCTCTATTTCAACAATCGTCGGCTGCTCGACGCTACCACGCGCATCACCACGAGCAGAGATCTCATCCCCTTGGATGCGGGGCGCAGCGTTCAAACTGAAGGCGAGATCGTCATCGGTGCACGCATCGCCGAGATCATCTGTCGGCGTATGCTCGCCGAAGAGCGCCAGATCTCTGAGAACGACGAAGCTTTGAAAGAAGAGTGTAAGAGCCCGGGGACAAAGCCCCCCTTGGCACAGCGCCTCTTGGGGCAGTCTCTGAAGCTGCGCTTTCTGGGGGCTGACGGCCAACTCAGTGAAGACGAGCTGCAGATCGTGGGAATCGTCAAAGATTCGCAGTTTATCAGCGGGACGGCGTGCTATGTCAGCCCTGACTATCAAGGCTTCACAGAGACCATAGACGGCGTCGAGGTGCCCGTCTACGCCGGCATCATCTTGAGCGTGGCTGATCTCAATCAGCTCGGCGCTGTCAAAAAAGCCGTCGAAGAGTATTTTCATAATCCCAATTCTTCCGACGCGCGCAAGCTCCTGGGCGAAGAGAAGAAAGTCGAGATCAACACCCTCGAAGAGATTATTAATGAGATCAAGAAGAATTTCTTGCAGTTCACGGCGTTCTTAGGGGCGATAGCGCTCGTCGCGCTGTTGGTGGGGATGATCGGCGTGATGAACATTATGCTCATCACGGTGAAGGAGCGCACGCGCGAGATCGGCGTGATGAAGGCGACGGGCGCGACGCGCGGAGCGGTGCTCAAGCTCTTCCTCACCGAATCCACGATCATCTGTCTGTTGGGTGCCGGGCTGGGGGTGCTCTTGGGGATGTTCCTCTCGGTGTGGTTTATCAGGATCACCGTTGCTTTGGCGCAGGGACTGCGGGAGATCCCGTTTGTCTTCGTGCCCGATTGGTATGTGATCGCGGTGCTCACCGGGCTCGCTGTAGGGATCGTGAGCGGGCTCTATCCCGCCTGGCAAGCGGCGCGGGTTAACCCCATCGAAGCGCTGCGCTACGAGTGATCTTTGAGGGCTTTCACGAACGCGATTGTGTGAGTCAGCCAGAGCTGATTGTTTTCGAGGCGCAGCTTCAGGCCGGCGCTCACGCCCGCGCGCGCCAGCCCTTCGAGCACGACCTTGAGATTCTCCGTGCGGATCGGATCGCTGATCACGTCCATCCAGTCGTCGTAGGTGCGGTCACGCGTTTGGGTATACACGTCGCTGATGCGCACCCCCGCACTTTCGATGAGCTTGCTCAGTTCACTCTGCGAGAGCATCCGCGCGTGCGAGGGGTCGCGCAGGCGCTCGATCGCGTTGTGCAATCGGGCTTCGCGCTCATCTTCGGAAGAGATCGTGTCCGAGATCACCAACCGTCCCCCGGCTTTGAGCACACGGGCCATCTCGCGAATCTCTCTCTCTGGCTGCGAGAAGTGATGGATCGCCAGCCGACAGACGACGACATCGAACTCTCCGTCTTTGAAGGGCATGTGTGCAGCTTCGCCCAAGATAAAGTGCACGTTGCGCACACCTTGGCGGTGTCGGATCTCGCGGGCCTTGGCGAGCATCCCCGGAGAGATGTCTATCCCCACGACCTCGCGAGCTTGAGGAGCCAAGGCGAAGCTCACCAACCCCGTCCCGCACGCCACGTCGAGCACGCGATCTTCGGGGTTTATCTGAGCGAGCTGAGCGATCTGGGCAAGCAGAGCGCGCTCGTGCGCCGACAGCTCGCGGCGGAACCACCGCTCGGCCTGACGGTCGAACTCCTCTTGGACAAGGTCTTTGGGCATAGTGCTAGAGTATATCGAGCGGGCGCGGGTGTCAAGCCTTGACAAAAGCAGACTGTTTTGGTATGCTTTTCGCGCCGTCGCCCAATGAGCACTGTGGGAGGGATATATTATGCTGAAGAAGTCTTTGGTCTTGGGCGGGATCGCTGCGCTGATGGTCTTTGGGGCGGGGGCGCAGCCGTCGGGAGAGCTTGTGATCTATTCTGGGCGGAGCGAACCGCTCATCGTTCCGGTCATTCAACTCTTTCAGCAGCAGACGGGCATCAAAGTAATACTCCAGAGCGGAACGGCGACAGCCCTGGCGAACTTGGTGCTCCAAGAGCAGCCCAACCCCAGAGCTGATCTGTTCATCGCCAACGATGCCGGGACGCTCGAATTTCTCAAGCTCAAAGGGGCTCTCCAGCCCTATAGCTCGGAACAAATCAAGAAGATTCCCGAACAATTCCGCGCCCGCGACGGGAGCTGGCTTGGGGTCTCCGGGCGCAGCCGCGTCATTATGTATAATACGAAGCTCGTCAAGCCCGAAGAGCTTCCCAACTCTGTCTTCGCGCTCACCGACCCCCGCTGGAAGAACAAGATCGCCATGGCGACTACCCGCAACGAGTCGGTCATCGCCTGGGTGACGGCTCTCCGATTGACCAAGGGCGACGCGTTCACGAAAGAGTATCTGTTAAAGCTCAAGGCGAACGGGATCGTGACGCTCAACGGCCACACCGACGTGCGCAAAGCCGTAGGTCGCGGGGAGTTCCCTCTGGGGCTGGTCAATCACTATTACTATCACCTGGAGCTGCGCGACGGCTCACCCGTCGGCGTGATCTATCCCGATCAGGGCCCCGACGATATCGGGATCTTGGTGAACGCCGCCGGAGCGGCGATCATCAAGAACGCCAAGCGCCTCAAAGAAGCTCAGCTCTTCTTGGACTTTCTCGCTTCTCCTCAGGCGCAGAAGCTCTTCGCCGAGCTGAACTTCGAGTACCCGCTCCTGCCGGGGGTGCCCACAGCGCCGGGGGTCAAGCCGCTCGCCGAGATCAAGCTGATGCCCGTGCGCTTGGACGAGCTGGGCAAGGAACTGGAACAGACCCTCAAGCTGTTAGACGAGGTCGGGCTCGGGTAAGCACCTGATGGCTTCATCACAAACTCTCACGCGATGGGTGTGGGCTCGCTGGGGCGGGTCGCCCCAGCGAGCCGTTCTCTCTGTAGTAACGGTGGGCATTGCCGGGGCGATGGCGCTCCCCTTGCTCGTGACGCTCTGGCGGGGAGCTACAGCGGGCGGGGAGATGTGGAGCACGCTCTGGCAGGCCCGGCTGATCCCGCTCTTCGCACACACGCTCGCGCTCGCCGGCGCGGTCACGCTTGGAGCGCTCTGCGTAGGAGTGCTCTTGGCCTGGCTGATCGAGCGCACCGATCTGCCCGGACGAAAGATATTCGGTCCGCTCCTGACAGCGACGCTCGTCATCCCGTGCTATCTGATCGCGATCTGGCACGTCTCGTTCTGGGGGCCTGGGGGACTCCTCGCGCGCATAGCAGGGACACTCTTTGGAGGTTCCGTTAGCGTGCCGACGATCTACGGCTTTCCCGGCGCGTGGCTGATTTTAGTGATCGCGACCTACCCCTATGTCTACACGCTGGCGCGCGCGGCGCTGCGCGCGCTCGACCCCCAGCTTGAAGAAGCCGCCCGATCGCTCGGCGCTCATAGACTCACGGTCTTCTTCCGAATCGCCCTGCCCTTGCTCGCCCCGGCGCTCGCCGCCGGAGGGCTGCTCACGGCCCTCTACGTGCTCTCTGATTACGGCGTCGTAGCCACGCTGCGCTACGAGACCTTCACGACCGCGATCTATAAACACTTAGCAGGGCGCTACGACCAAGCTCCGGCAGCCGCGCTCAGCACGGTGCTCATTGCGCTCACTGTAATTTTATTGCTCGTTCAACAGCGATTGTGGGGGCGCGGGAGACATTACTACAAAGCTTCAGCGCGCGCGCTCCCCCTGGTGCCCTTGGGCGGATGGAGTCGGGTGGCCGCGCTTGGCTTTGTAGGGCTTGTGCTCGTTCTGGGCTTGCTCTTGCCCGCCGGGGTCTCGCTCTATTGGCTCATCGAGGGCTGGCTCCATCCCACGCCCAGTGCCGTCTTGTGGGGCACGTCGTTTGCTGACTTGGTGCGCTACGCAGGGAACAGTCTTTTCAGTGCCGCAGCAGCGGCGACGCTTGCCCTTGCTCTAGCGTGGCCCCTGGCATACAGGGCGGTGCGCTACGGTCAACACGGGATCGCACGGATTGCTCAAGCCGGCCAAGCCCTCCCCGGTGTGCTCATCGCCCTAGCTGTAGCATTCGTGCTCCATCGCTTCGTCCCCGTGCTCTATTTCACAGTGTGGGCGCTGATCCTCGCCTATGTGATCCGGTTCTTCTCCCACGCGCTGCAGGCGGCGGAGTCCGGGCTGGCGCGCGTGCCCGTGCGCCTGGAAGAGGCTGCCCGCTCGCTCGGACATAGGACAATGAGCGTCTGGCGGCGCGTGACACTCCCCTTAGTTGCTCCGAGTTTAGCCGCCGGCTGGACGCTGATCTTCTTGAACGCTCTGCGCGAGCTGCCCGCGACGCTGCTGTTGCGCCCACCGGGGTTCGACACCTTGCCCGTCAGACTGTGGATCGCGGCGGGTGAGGGCTTCTATGCCCACGCGGCCGCCCCGGCGCTCATGCTCATAGTGTTGTCGCTCCCCATGCTCTATCTCCTGCGCGCCGGCGATACTCCAGAGGTCCGCTATGGCGAGTGAGTCCCTCATTGTCTTAGACAGCGTAGTCAAGAGATTTCCTGGGGCTTTTGTCTTAGGCCCGATTTCGCTTTCTGTAGAGAGAAGGGAGCTTCTCGCGGTGCTTGGCCCCTCCGGCTGCGGCAAGACGACGCTCTTGAGGCTCATCGCGGGGTTTGAGCGCCCCGATGCGGGCTCTCTTGTTATCGAGGGGCGCATCGTCGCTGGGCGCTCTCAGTGGGTCGAGCCCGAAGATCGCCAGGTGGGCATGGTCTTCCAAGATTATGCGCTCTTTCCCCATCTGACGGTAGCGCACAATGTTTCTTTTGGGATGCGCGCCCCCTCTCCGTTCACGGAGAGGGCTAGGGTGAGGTGGGAACGGGGCTGGGTGCGCGAGCTCTTACAGTTCGTAGGGCTGGCGGGGTTTGAAGATCGTTATCCTCATGAGCTCTCTGGGGGCGAGCAGCAGCGCGTGGCGCTGGCGCGTGCGCTGGCGGCCAACCCGCGCGTGCTCTTGTTAGACGAGCCCTTCTCGAACTTGGATGCCGATCTGCGCCCCAAGATGCGCGCTGAACTCGCAATCTTGCTACACAGAATCAACTGCACCACGATCTTCGTCACTCACGACCAAGAAGAGGCGTTTGAGTTGGCCGATCGCGTCGCGGTGCTCAACGCGGGGCGTCTGGAGCAGATAGATACCCCAGAAAGACTCTATCGCGAGCCGGCGACGCGCTTCGTTGCAGAATTCATTGGGCACGCCGACTTTCTCACTGGGCGCGCCCGGGGGAACTGCGTCGAGACGGCGCTGGGGTGCTTTGCGAAGCCTCCTTCGGTGCCTGAAGGGGCCATCGTCGCGGTGATGCTCCGTCCGGAGGAGATCGAGCTTTCCGCTAGCTCTTTGCCACTCTTGTTCCCTCACCCCCATCAAACCCCACCCCCTTCTCTAAGACCCCTCCCCCGGCCCCTCCCCGATACGGAGAGGGGAGGCTTCCCTCCCCCTTTAGGGGAGGGGTCAGGGGAGAGGTCAGGGAAGGGGGCTGGGGGGTTAGGTCTAGAGGGCAAGGGAGATGTTTTGGAAGAGAGAAGGGAAGGGGCTAGAAAGCGAGAGGCCGGGGGCGAGGGCCTCATCGTGGCGCGGCGCTATCGCGGCGGGATGCAATTGATCACCGTTCGGCTCTCATCGGGGGAGAGCGTGCGCAGCCTCCAGCCTGCGGGGGCGCACTTCCCGCTGGCCAGCCGTGTGCGCGTCCGCGTCAAGGCCGATAATCCTCCAATTTTCTTGATGGAGGCGAACGGCTCCTGATAGTCTATTCGTCTTCTTCTTCGTCTTCGCGCTGCCCCAGCTTCTGATCGAGGATCATCAAGCCAGCCCCACTCTCCCCGACGAGCTTGAGCTGCTCCACGACCTCGCTGGCGCTTTTCTCTTCTTCAACTTGCTCGTCAATGAACCACTGGAGCATCACTTCGGTGGGGTAGTCGTCCTCGTCGTCGGCCAGATCGTAAAGATCGTTGATACATTTTGTGATCTTCTGTTCGTGGGCGAGGGCCTTCTGAAACGCATCAAGGGGGGACCTGAACTCGACTGGAGGCTTGGCGATCGGGCCCAGCTCGACGCGCCCGCCGCGATCGTTCACAAAATCAAAGATCTTCATGGCGTGTTTTATCTCTTCTTGCGCTTGCAGGCGCATCCAGTGGGCCATGCCCCGAAGATTCTGCGCCTCAAAGTACGCGCACATCGAAAGATAGACATACGCCGACTCGAGCTCTCGGACGATTTGGTCGTTGAGGGCTTTTTCCAGTCTCTTGCTGAGCATACGTGATCTCCTTTGCTATGAGTTGTGATAGACTATCATATCAGATTGAGGGGCACTCTGCCCCTCGCTTGGCACATGCACGGTGCCTATGCGGGCTGACGTTCAGCTTGCCAGACTTTCCCGACCATCCACACGACTACGCCCAGCCCAGCGACAAAGAGCACTAAGAAGACGATCAACGGGCTTAGCTGGAGATTGACCGGCTCAGCCGTCACGTCCAAGAATTTCCCGAGCTCGATGTTCTGGACTATTTGGCGGCTGATCGCGTTCAGGGCCAGGACGCCAAACTGCGCCAGCCCCGTCAGAATTGCGAGCGCCTGAGTGATCTGACGTCGCTGAAAGAAAATCAACAGCCACGGCAGCCCCGGCCCCAGCGCCGCCAGCGCTGTCAGAATTATCAAGGGGCTGGAGAGCATCTGATCTCGCGCGTCTGCGGGCCACGTGCTCAGATACCACGAGCCCATCACCGCGAACCAAATCAACCCAACGGTGTAGAACTTGAGCGCGAAGTTCGCTGCCCATCTCCGGTATTCTGGGCTCTCGCGGCGCGCAAAGACCCCAGCGTCGAAGACCGTGTACGCCGCCACGGTCGTCAGCGCCAGGCCGAACATCATCAGCCAGCGGGGCCACAGCGTGGGATCAGAAGTGTTCAGCCCTGTCCCCAACGGCGCCCCGGCGACGCTCGTCTCCTGCCACAGCTCTGGCCACGCGCTCAGATGGGTCATCAAACTAAAGCCGTTAGAGAAGAGAAAGCTTATAGCGACGAACAGAATCGCCGAGACCCAGCCGGCAGCGCGCTTCAGCGTCGTCAGCTTGGCACCATCTTTGAGCCCAGTCACATAGATATAGACCCCATAGTACGCGAACGTCAAGAACATAATAATCAAGAACCACGGCCAGGCCATCAAGATCGTCGCCGGGTAAAAGACTCGATAGTACGCAACCTGGGTGAAGAGCAACGGCACGATCCCAAAGTTGATCCCCAGCGCGATGATGACTGGCATCTGGCGCATCAGCCGGGCCGACCATCGCTGAGCATGAACATCACCCCGTTGGGCGAAGATCATTGCCAACAAAATCCCAACAAACCAGAGGTGCATCGGGACCATGTGCAGCGTGAAGCCCAAGACTTTAAAAGTCACCAAAAACCAATAGGGTGCTGGATACCCTAATGGGCTTGGCGGGCCAATCAGCTCTGTGGGAGTCATAATCACCTCATCCCTCCTGGGCGCGGTGGCGTAATCGAAACTAAATACTTCGTGAGCAGCTCGGCCTCTTCGGGCGTCCCTGCCCACGGCGGCATGAAGAAGTGGAATTTTTCCGGGTTCTGCACGAGATTCTTGATCATCTCCGGCGTCCAGCCGCGCAACAGCTGCGCGACGGCGGAGTAGCCCTCAGTCGTCGCGTGACACGAGCTGCAATGGTACTGAAAGAGCACTTTCCCAAGCTCGCGCTGGTCAGGCTCCGGAAGGGCGAGCAGCGCTTTCTCGTCAATCTGCTGGGAGCGCACGACGTTGGGATAGCGCGCACGCACCCAGGCGCTCGTCCATGTGCCCCCTTCTAAGTAGCCCTTCTCTCGAAGGGTCGCGACCTCTTCGGGCAGAATTTGATTGCTCAGCACGACGTTATAGATAATATACGGCTTGCGCACAGCCTCACGCACAAACTCCCCCGCGCTGAAGACCGCCAGCCCCATGCCAAAGAGCAAGAGTGCAAACCCCGGACTGACCCAGTTCGGGTGGCGCAGCGGCCCCAGATAGAGCATGGCAAAGACAGCGATCGTGAGCACAAAGATCAAGACCATAAATATATTGAGCGAGCTAGCCGCAGCGAGCGCGGCCTTGGCCGATTCGGGCAAGAAGATGTACCAGCCGATGCCACCGAGCGTCACACACGCCGCGCCCACGAGCGCCGGCAGCGTCGAGCGCGACGCGATCAGATCGCGCAGTGCCGTGTCTTTCACTCGGAATGCCGCGTGTAAGTACACATAGAGCGAGCTCAAGAGCAGCGCTCCGCCGGTGCGCGCGATCACTTGCGGGACAAACTGGGGATTGAAGAAGCCCACCCAGAAATTCTTATTCTCGACCCATCCCCCGGAGTTGAGCATGAACGCCGTGATGCCCGTGATCAAGACCAAGCTCATCCACGCGGAGAACGCGTAGATCCAGGCCATCGCTTGATGCACTTTGGGCTCTAGCCGTCCCCAATAGTAAAAGAAGATGAACGCCGAGATGATCTCGAGCACGAAGAAGACGTACTCCATGGCCCAGCCGAAGACGAACGTGTGGATGAGCGTCTCTGTCGCGAGCGGCGATGCCAGCCCGATCGTCCACCAGATCCCCACTCCCGTGATCGCGCCGTAGACGACCGTAATCAAAATAAAGAACCACGCGTGATCTTTGAGATACGCGAGATATTCTTTATTATTTGTACGATAGGCGTAGCGGGTCTCGACGGCCAAAAAGAGACCGCCACCCACAGCATAGTGGGAGACTAAGACGTGCAAGATCGCGATGATCGCGATTAGCATCGGGGAAGTCAGAAACGGGACATACCAAGCTGGGTAGTGCATTCTCTCACCCTTTCATCCGTCGCTAGTGTACCAGCGCAGGACAGAAGACGCCATGATATGCGTCAGTGAGGTCAGGTGCGGCGGCGCTTAGGAGAGCTCCAGACAGCTAATCCAAACCCCAGCGTCGAGACGAGCACGATGGCGCTCCCCAACGGCAGATCCAAAGCAAACGAAAGCCCCAATCCCATGCTCGCATAGATCACTCCTAACAGCGCCGCCCAGAAGAAGATCTTTTTCAGATCGTAGGAGAACTGAAAGGCCGTAGCCGCAGGGCTCTGCAACAGCACGAAGACGAGCAGCCCTCCTACAAGCCGGAGCGCTAGAGCAATAGTCACTCCCGTGAGAAAGAGAATAAGATAATAGAACGGTCTCGTTGGGACGCCCGACTCCTCGGCGAGCTTTCTGTCAAAGAGCAGTGCCTGAAACTCTTTGAAGAAGAGCCATACTGTAAGAGCTATAGCTCCAGCAAGCCCTAGGAGCCGCAAGAGATCTTCACCAGCCATAGCAAAGAGAGAGCCCCAGAGTAACCCCAACGCTGAGCTGCTCATAGCTGTCCCTGGCGCAAGATAGAGAAAGATCAAGCCCAGGGCCATCGTGAGGGGGAAGAGCACCCCAGTAATGACGTCTGCGGGGAGCTTGGCGCGCTCGGCTACTGGGCCGAGTACCGCGGCAGTCAAGATCGCTCCAATTAATGCGAGGGTCAACGGCTCTATCCCCAGGGCAAGCCCCAGCGCCGCTCCGGCAAAAGCCGCGTGAGACATCGTAAAGCCCAGAGAACTGAGACGAAGCCGCACCACAAACGTCCCCAGCAACCCACAGGTCGCGCCCGTCAGCGCTGCCCCGCCCAAGAGAGTGAAGATCAAGCTCCACGGCAGCCCATACATCCGTGTCATCCCCCGTAGGAGAGGGCGAAAGCGCGCACGACGCGCTCGCGCGCCCCATCATGCCGGATTCGTCCCTCATTGAGCAGGATCACGCGGTGACAGCTCTGAGGGATCGCTTCCAGATCGTGCAACACGATGAGAACCGTCAGCAATCGCTCGCGGTGCCAGCGCGCGATGAGCTCAGCGACTCCTTCGCGCGCCGCAAAATCAAGATGGCTGAAGGGCTCGTCTAAGAGTAAAATTTTCGGCTCTTTCGCGAGAGCGCGCGCGAGCAAGACCTTCTGCTGCTGCCCCCCAGAAAGTTTTCCCAGAGGGCGCTCGGCAAGCTCTGCCAAGCCCAGTAATTCTAAAGCTTCTTGAGCTCGTGCCCGATCTTCTGCTGTCGGCCGACGCACGAGCCCAATCCGCCCATAGCGCCCCATGAGCACGACGTCTCTGACTAATACGGGGGTCGTCTCGTCGAACTGAAACTCTTGGGGGACGTAACCGATATGGCTGCGGAGCTGCGGGCCGCATCGCGCAACGTCTCGTCCCAGCACCCGGACTTGCCCGCGCGTGTGGGGCAGAAGCCCATTAATAGTCTCTAAGAGCGTGGTCTTGCCCGCGCCGTTGGGCCCAATGATCGCAACGAGCTCCCCAGACTCAAGAGTGAGCTCGATGTCGCGGATCGCCGGGACGCGCTCGCCCTCGTAGACCGTCGAGACAGACTTTAGCTCGATGGCAGGAGTCGCCATGTGAACAGCTCTTCTTCCGGGGTGCACTGCACCATCTGAGCTGCGACTTCGCCGTCCATTTGCGCGAACTTCTCTGGCCATCCCGGACGGAGCTCGATCGCGACGCTTTTATCTTTGGCGCGAAAGAGGGCTCGTGGGTGGCCTCCGCCGAGCACGGAGATATTGCCCTTGCCCAGGGTGCACCCGGTAGCAATCTGCAGCCCATCCACAAGACAAGAGACGGGGGGGGTGACCCCGGTCTCTGCCGTCACGGTGAGCTCAGTATAGCCGTGAGAGCCGAGCAGTCGCAGCGCGAGAAGCCCCATCTTCACCCCGCAGACAAGATAGGGCCCCAGATGCCCATGAAACTCCACAGCGCGCGCGGCCAGCACGTCTAGGTCAATCTCAGCAACGTTGATCTGGCGCATCTTCATGGGCGTCGCCGATAGCTTTCTAGCCCTTCAAATATCTGAGTTCCGTTATGGGCGATCACTTCGAGATAGTCACGAGTATTGGGCACAGCGCCGGGGAAATTCGTTAGAACGACGCTGACAGCACCGATCTCGAAGGCCAGTCGCGCTCCCAAGCCGACGCCGCTCTGCAAGTTATCTACTACTAGTGCGACCTTCTGCTCTCGACCCAATTGCACTAGCTGTAAGAAGAGCTGGGCCGAGACGCGCTCCGGCGGCGGATAGGTGCCAACGACATTAAAACCTAGCCAACTGATGAATTTCGCTTGGAAGGCTTGGCTGATAACTTTCGCTGCTTGGACGTTGAGCTGCTGCGCCCGCGCCAGCAGTCGCCCAGCGAGCTCCTCGATACGTCTCTGAAATGCTACAGCGTTCTGCTGCAATACTGCACTCTCTTTGGGGAGGATCTTCGCCAGCGCTTCCTGAACGATGCCCACCTGTTGGACGGCGTTGGGGGGCACGTTCCAGTCATCGCCGATCTTGACGACCAACGCCTTGCTTCCTGAAGATTTGATTAAGTTCTCCATCCACGGCTCAAACCCGTGATGGAGCACCAGCGCCGCGCGCGCTACCGCAGCGACATCGCTCGGCCTTATATCATAGTGCGCCGGGCACATCCCGCCAGGGATGAGCACGACAAGGTCTACTCGATCTTCCGCGACCTTGCGCACAAAATCGCCCAAGATCTCTGTCGTTGCTACTACCACTGGTTTCTCTTGAGCTTGCCCAACCTTGAGCAGCCCCAGCCCAGCCCCAACGAGAAGAATTCCCAACAGCACAAGTGCAGCTCTGCGTGCGTTCATCTCGACCTCCTTTTTATACAGTAGCACGCTTATCTAAAACGTAGCACGAACATCTCAAAAAATAGGGCGTTTAGTGTAAGCCCCGACCTGTTGCAGTCGCCGTGAGCTTCCCATGTCTCACCCCTTTCATCCCAATAAGCTGTGTTGCCAGCGCTTCGATCTGGCGGCCTGTGCCACGCACTGCGATGATCTCGAGGCAGTGATCGTGGTCTAAATGAATGTGCATCGTCGAGAGAATCTGACTGTGATGATGGTGTTGGATATCGGTGAGCTGGGCTTCGAGATTGCGCGCATGATGGTCATAGAGCAGCGTGATGACCCCGACGACTTCTTGGTTCTCTTGCCATTGCTGCTGGACGAGGGCGTCGCGCATTAAATCTCTCAAAGCTTCGGAGCGATTGGCATAGCCGCGCGCAACGGTGAGCTTATCGAATTTTTTGAGCAATTCTTCGTCAACCGCAACGCCAAAACGCACGAGCTCGCCCATAGCACGCTTTATAATAACGTGCTACTAGCGTCGCGCCAATGACCACAGTCAAATCAGAGGCTGATCTTAGGCAGATTATTCTTCTTCGAGCCCTAACAGCTCGGCGATGCGCGCTTTGTCAAACCCAACGACGATCTCGCCGTCGATGTCGAGCACGGGCACACCCGTCTGACCGCTCAGACGAAGTAATTTTTCTGCAGCGCCTTCGTCTTCAGAGACATCGTATTCGGTGTACTCGATCTCGTGTTCGTCGAGAAATCGTTTAGCGGCAGCGCACCACGAGCACGTCGGCGTCGTGTAGATCGTGACTTCAGGCATTGGTGATCCTCCCTTCTATAGAGACTTTAGTGCTACGCAGCGCGCAGCACCTGAGCGACGAACTCGCGCTCTGGCAGCGCTCCCTCGAACATCACTTCCCCGTCGTTGACGACCGTTTTGGGGACTCCATAGACGTCGTATTTGTCAGCAAGATACGGGAATTCGAGAGCCGAGACCATATCAGCTTTGATTTTATCGCTATAGAGCGCCATCTTGTGCGCCATTCTGACCGCTGCGGGGCAGTACGGACACGTAGGCGTCACAAAGACTTGGATGTGTAGGGGCTTGATCAGAGTATTGAGCAGCGTCTGGGTCTCTGCGGAAAGCTGGGTCGCCCCGCGTGAGACGTCTATCAGATCTTCGAGAAAGGCGCCGAACTCGTAGCCTGCAGGGACGCCAAAGAATCGAATCCCGTAGACTCTCTGGCCTTCTAACACGATCGCCGGGATCTTATCTACTCCCAAACGTTGCGCGATCTCGTGCTCGTTCTTGAACTCGTACGTCTTCAGAACGAGCTTGTCCGAGAGCGCTGTGACTTCTTTCAAGAGCTCATGGGCGATCTGGCAGGGCTCGCACTCGAACTCTTGAGTGAAGTAGTGAATCGTCACGGGATTGGCAAGCTGCTGCAAGACTTTTTGAACTTGCTGTTTGTTCTGTTCGGTGAGCAACGGCATAGAGATTCCTCCTTTGGGTGTGCGTGTATTTACGGAAGATGCACCAACCCTTGGCGCATCTTCCGTAAGTAATATTTTTCGAAGGCGACCTTGGCCCAGTGGGCTTGCGGGCCTGGGATCAAGAGCTCAAACTTTCGCGGCGGCAACATCTTGTCCGAGAGAATCATCACGCCCATGTTGCCCGCGTCCATGACGCACAACGCGGGGATCTCTCCGAATTCTTTCTCTTCATGAGGGGGATCGCCCTTGATCTGCGCCGCGATATTATGCGCCGCGACCTTGGCCATCGTCTCGGCGGGATAGCCCGTCTTGGGAACTCCTACGGAGAGCGGCGTCTGCCAGGGGACGGTGACGGCGACCGCGACCCCCGCTGCGTAAATATCAGAAAAATTCTGGTGCTGATACGTGGGCTTGACAGGGATGAACCCCTTCTCGTTCCCCACGCCCGGAGAGTTGCGAATCGCTTCGACCCCCAAGAAGGGCGGGATGATCATGGCGAACTTGAACGGCAAGATCTGTCCGTCTAAGAGATGGACTTCGCCGGGGACGATCTCGTTGCGCCACAGCGCCGCGGCGATGTCCAGCATGGCGG
>JAILZC010000030.1 GCA_023512665.1 Candidatus Bipolaricaulota bacterium
TTGTTCACCCTGGCACGCCGCTCGGTGCTCGACTCGAAAGTAGGGCTCACCGTTGGGCTGGCCATGACGCCCAGCTTGAAACTGCGCGGCTCGCTCACCCTGGGAGATCGCTGGGCTTTCGGGGGACAGCACCTCCCCAGAGATTCTGATCTGGGGTACACCCTTGGCGGCGACTGGCAGTATGCGTTTGGCTTCGGCCAGCTCACGACAACTTATACGCAGACGACGCGCCTGCGCGCCGGGCGCGGCTCGTTCGACGAGAACGCTTCCGTCAATCTGCGCTTCAGCGACTTGACGCTCGCGTGGATAAAGCTCTCGCCGACGCTGGCCCTCTCCGGGCGACGCGCCACAAGCATTGGCGGGACGACCCCCAGCGGGACACTGACGCTCACTGCCGAAGGGCGGACGCTCTTCTCGTATGAGACGCTCTCGGGGTCGCTCAGCACACGCCACACGCTCTCCAGCGATGTGCGCTCCTTGCGGGACTCGCTCAAGCAAGAGTTCAGTGGTTCACTCGCGTGGGCGCTCAGCCCGCAGCTCCAGCCCCGCTTCGAGCTTGGGCTGACGCTCGATACGCTCACCCACCCAACCCTGGGGAGCAAGCAGACTGTGCGTCCGCGCGCCCGACTCTCGCTGGACTGGGCTCCCACAACTATGTGGAAGACCGGCGTTGATCTCTTCTGGCAGATGACGCTGAGCGAGCGCGAGCGGACTAATACGTTTGAGCTCGGCGGGCGCGCCTCGTGGGATCCCCTAGATGAACTCTCCCTGAGTTTTGATGCGCGCGCCTCGCTCGATCTGGGCCTGCGCGACCAAAGATCAGTGAACGCTGCTACGTGGGAGATGAGCGTGCAGGGCGAGTACGACTTGGGCACACTCTGCGCTCCGGCCCTCGACGGGAGCGAGTGCTCTGTTTCGGCGTCGCTGGGGTACTCAGGGCGGCTCGATCAGAGCATTGCTATACCGTTTGGGCAGGGGATTTTTATGCAAGCGCAGCTGGGCTTGAACTTCTGAAGAGTATGGCGGGTCTCATTCTCAAAAACCTCTGGCGCCAGAAGGTGCGCAGTCTCTTGGCTGTGGCGGGCATCAGCTTGGGGATCGCGACGATTATAGCCTTAGGGGCTATCGCCGACGGCATGGAGCATAACTTAATCGCGACGCTGCGCTCCGGCAAGGCGGATTTTTCTATCGGGCAGGCCCATGCCCCGATGATCGTGCTCAGCTCTGTCTCCGAGGCGCGGCTCTACGAGATCGCCCGCTGGCCGGAAGTGAAGCAAGCCGTGGGCGCGCTCGTCACGTTCGCGAGCTTCCCCGGCAACCCATACTTTCTCACGATTGGCATCGAGCCTGAGGCGTTCGAGCTGGGCGGGGTCACGCTCCTAGAAGGCCGTGCGTTCTCCGCCGAAGACGAGGTGCTCCTGTGGAAGATCGCGGCAAGCACGTTGGGGATCAAGCCCGGCGACGCTATCGAGATTGATCTCAAAAAATTTCGAGTCGTCGGGGTTTACGAGACGGGCAACCTCTTAGAAGACGGCGGGGCCCTGCTGCCGCTGCGAGCACTCCAAAAGCTCAAGAGCCGCCCCTCAGAGCTGACGGTCATCCTAGTCCGCGTGAACGAGGGCGTCTCTGTTGAAGAGGCGATGGCGCGGGTCGAGCGCGAATACGCGGGGTCGCTGATCACCCTGCGCTCCGCAGAGGAGTTCAACAAAAATTATCAGAGCTTGAGCTTGGTGCGCGCGGGCAGTTGGCTCATTTCGCTCTTGGCGTTGGTGATTGGGGGGATCGGCGTGATGAACACCATGATTATGTCCGTCTTTGAGCGCACGCGCGAGATCGGAATCTTGCGGGCGGTGGGCTGGCGGCGCGGACGTGTCCTGCAGATGATCTTAGGGGAGTCACTCTCGTTGGGAGCTCTCGCAGCTTGCGTCGGGACGTTGATAGGTTGGGGCGCGGCGCGCGCCGTGACACTGCTGCCCCAAGTCCGCGGGCTTATCAGTCCGGTCTACGCGCCAGATCTCTTCGCCCAAGCAGTCGTGATCGCGCTGGGGGTGGGCTTGCTCGGCGGGCTCTACCCGGCGTATCGCGCTGCGAAGATCTCCCCGCAGGAGGCCCTGCGCTATGAGTGATCGCACGGTCGTCGCGCGCGATCTTGTGAAGACATACGAGAACGGGCGCACCCGTGCCCTCGACGGCGTCAGCCTAGAGATCTTTTCTGGGGAGTTCGTGGCGATCTGCGGGCCGTCGGGCTCGGGCAAGAGTACCCTCTTGAATCTTATTGGCGCTCTCGATAGACCCGACTCGGGGGAGCTGTGGGTCGCCGGGGAAGATTTGACTCGGAGTCATGGGGATTTCGCGGGCTTTCGCGCCCGCAAGGTTGGGTTTATCTTTCAGCTGCACAATCTTATTCCGTCGCTGACGGCGCTCGAGAATGTTTTAATCCCGACGTTGGAGCTGAACAGGCGCGACGCGCACGCCCGCGCGCGCGAGCTCTTGGAGCGCGTGGGGTTGGCTGACAAAGCCCATCGGCGTCCGCCGGAGCTCTCCGGGGGCGAGAGACAGCGCGTTGCCGTGGCCCGCGCCCTGGTGAACAACCCCGAGCTGATCTTAGCCGACGAGCCCACGGGGAGTCTCGATTCCAAGACCGAGCAAGCCGTGCTTGAGCTGCTGAGAGGGCTTCAGAGTGAGCGTGGGGTCACGCTTATTTTAGTGACGCACGACCCGCGGGTGGCGCAGAGTGCCGACAGAGTGATCGAGCTGGTGGACGGGCTGGTCACAGCCCCAGTTGCTTTTTAAGAATTCTCTCAAAGAGCCCTTCGGGTAAGAATCTGCGTAAGGGGAGCGCCAGCCGCGCGTCGCGCCCCACGGCATAGCGCAGCTTTGGGTGTGGGTGCGTGATCGCTCGATAGATCGTCTCGGCAACTCGCTCAGGAGGAGCTGCGCGATAGATATTTCTTTGCACGCGCCGCCCGCTCGCTTGCTTGAAGAGCGCATAGGGGGAGTCTTGGCTCTGCGCGGCTTGAGCAAGCTGAGCGTTCTGCTGAAAATTTGTAGCTATAAAGCCTGGCTCGATCAGCACGACTTTGATGTTCCAGGGGGCGAGCTCGTAGCGCAGCGTCTCGGTCAGCCCTTCGAGGGCGAACTTACTTGCTATATATGGCCCAGAGAATGGAATGGCCATTCTCCCCAAGACCGAGCTGATATTGACGATCGCGCCCGATCGCTGTGCGCGCATCTGGGGGAGCACGGCCTGGGTGACGCGAATCGCGCCAAAGAAGTTCGTCTCAAACTGAGCTTTCCATTCGTCGAGCGAGACTTCTTCGCTGGCGCCGCGCAGGCCATACCCAGCGTTGTTGACTAAGACGTCAATGCGCCCGCTCTTCTGCACGATCTGCGTGATAGCTACTTTCACAGAACTATCATTGCAGACGTCAAGCTGCGCGAGCTCGATGGGCAGTCTTTCGGACTCGATGATCTTTCGCAGCTCGACGGCTTTTTCTAGATTGCGCATCGTAGCCCAGACGGTGTAGCCGCGCCGGGCCAGATAGACGGATGTTTCTAAGCCGATGCCGCTGGAGCTGCCGGTGATGAGGGCAATCATAATTTTTGATTATAGCGCTGCAAGACCCCAGGCACAAGATACTCTGCAAACGCACGTTGCAGATCATACTGCATCTATAGGAGCTCAACGCGGATAACTGTGCCCTTCTGAATTGTCTTTAAAGCTGTTAAAACTTTAGGCATAAGCGGACGAAGCGTTTCTAGGCGATTGTCGGGAGCGACAAGTAGGACAATGCCAGGCGCAGTAGTGCTCAAGTTCTGTTGATATTGCACATTCTGATCCGCAGTGATGAACACATCAAAGCGAGACTCTGCGAGTCGCAATAAAACACTGTTCTTGACGCCTGCCCACCCCATCTCTGGCACGGTTTTCACGTCATGGTCTACTAAATCAAATTTGAGCTTTCGTGGTAAGCACTCATCAAGGAGGACTCTCATTCTGTCAACACAGCTTGTTTGAGGAGTTCAAGCACACCGATGGCAGCCTCACGACTTACTGTAGGGAAGTCATCCAAGAAATCGTCCAGAGAGTGCCCGGCCTCTAAATAGTCAATGAGCGTTTGCACAGGCACGCGCGTCCCGACAAAGACCGGCGTTCCCCCAAGAATCTCAGCGTCACGCTCAATCAGTTTTCTCCCAATCATAACGGCCTCCTAAGGGGCTGTCACCATCATAGCAGAAAGCGCGGGTTTTTCTCAACTTAGGGTGCTTCTTTTAGGTAGCGCCGTCTCACGCCGGGGATGAGATACTCCGCAAACGCACGGTTGAGATCATACGAGGGCTTCCAGCCCCAATCTTGCTGTGCGGCGGAGTCGTCCACGTCGGCAGGCCAGCTGTCTACGATCTTCTGGCGCTTGAGATCGGGCACAAACGTCACTTGAGCCGTGGGGAAGGCCCGGCGCACTAGATCGAAGATCTCTTGTGCCGAGGGGTTGAACGCCGTGACGTTATACACAGAGCGCGTCAATCTTTGTCGCGGCGCAGCTTCAAGTTTTAAGAGGGCTTCGATAGCATCGGGCATAGTCATAAACGGGATGCGCGTGTCCTCGCGGACAAAACAGCGATAGGGTTTCCCTTGAGCGGCCGCGTGGAGCATCTCCGGGGCGTAGTCGCTGGTGCCGCCCGTCGGCACCGTCACAGCACTAATGAGTCCGGGGAAGCGCAGACAGCGAAAGTCAATATGCCCGCGCGGGGAGTCCGCATCGAGTTGACGATAATACTGAGCGTAATAGATCCCCAATTGCTCGCAGTAGAGCTTGTTGATGCCGTACATAGTGCGTGGGGTGAGCCACTCGTGCTCTTTGACTTTTCCGGCGCGCGCTTTGGTTTCTAAGTCAGGGAGCCCGTAGACCGCGATCGAGCTGGGATATAAGAATTTGATCTCGCGCCCCTGGAGGCGCGACTGCCCCACGGCCATCTCGAAGAGATTCACTGTGCCGTCCACGTTGACTTTGTGGGCCAAGACGGGCTGGCGCTCGGCTTTGGTCGAGAGCAGTGCTGCTAAGTGATAGATCGTGTCGAAGTTATACGTCGCCGACAGGCTTTCTAAGAGTGCTGTGTCTAAGATATCTCCGGCGACGGCGCGGTGGACTTTGGGCTTGAGGGTCTCGTCGAGCTCTTGGAGGTCGAGCGCGATGATGCGCACGTCGCTGTGTTCGGCTAAGCGTGAGATTAGGCCGTGGCCGATCTCCCCGTTGGCACCGGTGACTAAGATCGTTTTCATGAAACCTCCTCAAGGGATATTGTACCATGAGGGTACGAGGGGAGAGCAACTCTATAAAGATCCAGCCTAAGTCAATAGACACATGGGGAAGGAGTGTTAAGATTCACCTCTCAAAAGTGGTCCTCCGTATCCCCCAACAGCCTTTGAATATACGCAAGCTGACCACTATGATAGGCCGTGTGCTCAGCGCAGCCGCGTAATAAGACTTTCTCGGCTGGCCAACGATCTCCCCAGTACATAAAGCAGGGCTGAGCCAAGTCCTCCACACGATCAATGGCCGACCAAAGCTCGCGCAGGTTCTCTTGAATGAATGCTTTGAGGCTCTCTTGCGTTGCGTGTCGCTCCTTGAACTGAGCTAGCCATTGCTCGTTAGGTGGCGTAGGCTTTTCCCCTCGCAGGCTGGGGGCCATAAAGTGAAGCCCTAGCGCCACGTGCCACACGATCTCTTGTGCGGAGCGCGCCGTCGGCCCCGGCCTCCACGTCCATCTATCTGGGGGCACAGTTATCGCAAGCTTGAGAAATTCGTCAATCACGTCAGCAATAAACGATTGAGCAAGTGCTTTGAGTTGTTGGCTCATCAAGTTCAACCTTTCAGTCCTGCTTTTAAGGAATGGGGGAGAGGACGAGTGCTGGTCAAGGCTCCCCCTCCTTTCAGAGCACTCGCCCTCTCCTTTCTTCTCTTCGCTCTCAGCTTTCAGCTCCGTTGGCCGACTCCGGTGTCGTGAGGACGGCTGCCTTGCGTGGCCCTCGACGAGTCGGCCTCTCCGATTCGCTCAATAAACTCTTCTCGTCATCAGGGTCTTGCGCTGCTGGCATCGCCGAAGGGCTCTTTAAGCCGGCCTTCTCGCGGATCGCGCTCTCTAACTGCTGCGCGATCTCTTTGTTAGTCTCTAAGAACGCCGCAGCGTTGCTCATCCCCTGACCTAAGCGAACTTCCCCAAAATTAAACCAAGAGCCGCTCTTCTTCACCAAGCCCAACTGCTCCCCCGTCTTGATCAGCTCGCGCTCATACGAGATGCCCTTGCCGTAGATGATATCGAACTTGGCCTCTTTGAACGGCGGCGCGAGCTTGTTCTTGACGACTTTGACGACCGTCTCGCTGCCCACGCGGCTGTCGCCCTCTTCGATGCTCCCTAGTCGTTTGATCTCCAGTCTCGCCGAGGCGTAGAACTTGAGCGCCAGCCCCCCGGTCGTCGTGGTTGTCGGCCCCCAGCCCGTCCCGGAGATCGTCTGGCGAATCTGATTGATAAAAACAACAGTCGTCTTCGATTGCGAAATCGAAGATGCGAGCTTGCGCATCGCCTGGCTCATGAGGCGGGCTTGCAGCCCGACTTGAGCGTCGCCCATCGCCCCGGCGATCTCCGCTTCGGGGACGAGCGCCGCGACTGAGTCTACCACGATAATGTCTACGGCGCCGCTGCGCACCAGCGCGTCCATGATCTCCAACGCTTGCTCGCCGGAGTTGGGCTGGCTGAGCAAGAGCGCATCTAAATTGACCCCGATCGCTCGGGCATAGTTGGGATCGAGGGCGTGCTCGGCATCAATGAACGCTGCCGTCCCGCCGCGCTTCTGCGCCTCTGCGATGAGATGTAACGCTAACGTTGTCTTGCCCGAAGATTCCGGCCCAAAGATCTCCACGATTCTCCCGCGCGGGACGCCACCAATCCCTAAGGCGACGTCGAGCGCCAGCGACCCCGTGGGGATCGTCTCGACCTGGAAGTTGGCCTGCTCGCCAAGCCACATGATCGCGCCCTCGCCGTACTTCTTGCGCAGCCCGTCCAACACGCTGTTGAGCACTTCTTGCTTGCCCATCGCACGACCTCCTTGAGTTATTGGTTGAGAAATCTCTGAATCTCTTGGATGTTACGCTTGATCTGTCTCAGCACGCCCACGACCCGACCGAGAATCTGCCCCTCGCCCAAGGGGGCTGGAGCATAGCGAGCATTAGCGGGAACGAGCATGGGCTTTCCGTCAACCATAGCAAAATACTTTACGGTCGCTTCATCGTCCTTGAGGGCGACGACGATCTCGCCTGGCTCGGCGTAGGAGCGCGGCTGGACGATCACCAAATCGCCCGCGAAGATCCCAGCTTCGATCATACTATCCCCTTGGACCCGCAGCGCGAAAGGGCGTTCATCTTTTCCGAACAAGACATCTAAGTCCAACGTGCCCTGGATGTCTTCTAGGGCGGGGATGGGCCGCCCCGCTGAGATGTGCCCGACGATGGGGATCCCCCGACGGGGCACCCGCTCTCGAACTACTTCTATGCCCCGCGACTTTCCCGCAAGACGGCGAATGAACCCCTTCTTCGCCAACGCATCCAGATGGGTCTGGACGCTGCGCACCGATTGCAACCCAAATCGCTCAGCAATCTCTCGGAGGGTCGGGGGCAGCCCCTGCTCCGAGACCCGCTCGACAATAAAATCCAAAATCTGTCGCTGTTTCTCCGTCAGTTCTGTCCTCATAGCAGTCAAAAGTATAGCATACTTTTGTATGCTTGTCAAGTGGGGGGATGGCTGACGGGTTAATTGCGTGGGCTGTGCTTTCTCAGCAGCTCGGCGATGCGCCGCGCACGGTCTTCTGTCTCGTCCAGCTCAAAGTGCAGCTCCGGCGTGTGGCGGATGTGCAGGGCTTGCGCGAGCGCCGTGCGCAAGAACCCCCGATGCTCCCGCAATGCCTCGAGAGATTCTCTCTCTTCTTCAAGAGAATTACTCAGGACGCTCACAGAGACCCAGGCGTGACGAATATCTTTCGAAAGCTTCACCGCGAAGATCGTCACGCGCTCCAGGCGCGGGTCCCGCGCCTCAAACTGCAAGATCTCGCTCAACCGACGATGGATCTCCTCTTGGAGTCGTGCCAAGCCCCATCTGCTCATAGGACTCGCCTCACCCC
>JAILZC010000296.1 GCA_023512665.1 Candidatus Bipolaricaulota bacterium
GCTCTGGCAAACCGTCCAGCACGGCCAAGGGCAAGCGATCTTCATCGGCGGCGAGGTCGGCGTGGGCAAGACGGCGTTCGTGCAGAAGTTCATCGAGCACATCTCAACCCCTCCCCCGATTTCACCCTCACCCCCGTCCCCTCTCCCCTCAGAGGGAGAGGGGAGAAAGGGTGAGGGGCTAGGGAATGGGGGTGAGGGTGAGAGGGGCCGGGGGGTTAGGTCCCTACAAGGGGCCGCCTATGCCTCCGACAGCGCCCTGCCCTATCAGCCCCTGCTCCACGCTGTTCGCGCCGGGCTCAAGAGCCTTCCCACTCAGACCCTCGCTCAGCTGCCCGCCCTCTGGCGCAGCGAGCTGGCACAGTTCGTCCCGGAACTCCAAGAGAAATTCCCCGATCTTGCGCCCAATCCCCGGCTGCCACCCGCCCAGGGCAAGGCCCGCTGGTTCGCCGCCCTCACAGGGTTCTTCGAGCTTCTCGCCCGCGAGCGCCCGCTGATTCTCGTCTTCGATGATCTCCAGTGGGCCGATGACGCGACGTTAGAATATCTGGGGTATCTTGTCGGGGCGAAGCATGCTTCGCCCCTCCTGCTGATCGGGGTCTATCGCAGCGAAGAGGCACCAGCGGGGAGCTGGCTACGGGCTTGGTTAGACAGACTCGGGCCGGGGCGCTCCTATCACACCCTCATGCTCTCGCGACTCTCACAAGAAGAGACCAGCTCTTTAGTAGAGGGGCTCTTGGCCGGGGCAGGGCGCGAGCTGCCCCAGCAGCTGTATCACGAGACCCAAGGGAACCCACTCTTCCTCACGGAATTAGCCCGCTCACTGGTGCAGAGCGGCGTGCTGCATCAAAACCGAGAAGGGTGCTGGCAGTTGACCACAGAAGGGCTGAGCGCTCTGCACTGGCCGGAGAACCTGCGCGAGTTGATCGGCGCGGCATTGCGACGGGCCCCGACGCGAGCGCAAAGACTCTTGGAGCCCCTGGCTGTGATCGGACGAGCTTGCGAACTGCCAGTCCTGCAAGGGCTGCTGCACCAGCCTGCAGAGCGATTGCTCAATCGGCTGGACGAACTACGTAAGGTCGGGCTGATCGTCGAGCAAGAAGGGCGCTATCAATTTCATCACGAGCTGGCGCGACACATGGTCTACGAGAGCCTGAGCACAGACAGAAAGAAGCTCTGGCACAAGAAAGTCGGCCAGGCGCTCGAGGTGCTCTATCCTGAACGGCTCGACGAGTTATCCGGTGATTTAGCGCGGCACTTCGAACAAGCGCACCTCCGGAAGAAAGCCATCAGCTATGCCGAGCGGGCCGGCACCCACGCTCAGAATATCTATGCTCATGCTGAAGCCGTAAAATTCTTCACGAAAGCTGTAGAACTCTCCCAGAAGATCGGGTATCACCACAGCCAAAGCCAGAACTTGAACAACATTGGCAAAACCTACGTCAGCGTGGGGAAGTATCCAGAAGCCCTGAGCTGCTATCAGCAAGCCTTACAGATCTGTCGCCAGAGCGGTGACCGCCAGAGCGAAGGGCGCACCCTGAACAACATTGGGGTCGTCTATCAAGAGCAAGGACGCTACGAAGAAGCCTTGCGCTGCTATCAGCAGACGCTTGCGATCTGCCGCGAGTTGGGGATTCGTCGCGGGGAGGGAATCAGCCTCAACAATATCGGCAATATCTATTACTTTTTGGGGGAATATGAAAAAGCCCTCGCGCACCATCAGCAGGCTGTAGAGATCCGTCGCGAGCTTGGGGACAGCCAGGGCGAGGGGATCAGCCTCGGCAATATCGGAGCTATCTATCAAAGCTTGGGAAGATATGACCAAGCCCTCAGTTTCCACCAAGGCGCTCTAGAAATCTCCCTCAAGCTTGGAGACCGCAGGGGCGAGGGAGATTCTTTGGAGAACATCAGTGTTCTCTTGGTCAGCGTCGGGAAGCCTCACGAAGCCCTAGGCTTTTCGGAGCGATCTCTGAAGATTCGCCGCGAGATCGAAGACCGTCGGGGCCAAGGGTACTGCTTCTATATGTTGGGCCATTGCTCCCGCGATCAAGGCAACCCCCGTGAAGCGTTGGAGCACTATCAAGCGGCGCGGACGCTCTTTGAGGAGCTGGGGCTCAAAGCCGAATATCTGCTCGCGCTCTCCGCCGAAGGAGTAGCACATCTGGAAC
>JAILZC010000297.1 GCA_023512665.1 Candidatus Bipolaricaulota bacterium
ATTTTCAGGACCAGCTTTCACAACTGCCCAATACACAATATTTGATGCAACAAATTCAAGCGCAAATATCCATCTTTTTTGGGTCTCTTGAGGCTCGGATAGAAAAACTCGAAAGCGAACAGAGTGAGCAGCATGAGCTCTTGCTTCTTCAATACACGTTGCTGAGACACAGCTCAAGATTGCAGGGAGTATTCAGTGCTGCATTGCTTTCATGGTTTGAAGGTTTTGAATCTGTTGCTCTCTGAACAAGGATGGATATTAGTAGGTTTCCTGAGGGCGATTTGGCCCTGATCAGAAGAAGTGTGTTTATTCGTTTACACGAGTACGTTTACATAGGATTGGTATCGGGCTTGGGCTTTGTGTTTCTGAAGCCCGAAAATACAAGTTCCGAACCATTATTCCCTCGAAGTGGTATTTATTTTAATTACGGAGTCGAAATCCTTTTGAAATTTGGTGGTTTTGGTCTTATTGGATCGGTGCAGCTAACTTTGTAGAAACCCTTGGAGGGAGCCGGATGCTGAAGCATCTGGCTCAGCAGGTAGAAGCCCGCTGAAGCGGACTGTAAGAGCGTGCTTCAGCACGCTCCCATCTCCTGAGCCAGCGGATTCATCCGATGGCGATACTTCTTTGCGAACATGGCACGAGTTGCCCTGGGAGGCGGCTATCCTCCACCGCTCACGCCCGCGATGAAGCCCCCTTGAATCATCTTGCGGATATCTAGGACTTCGTCGAGTTTCTCCGGGGGTATGAGCTTCATCTCTAAGACAACTTCTCGGATCGTCTTCCCCTGCGCCATCGCGGTCTTGACGACCTCAGCAGCTTTGTCATACCCAATATACGGATTGAGCGCCGTCGCCAAAATCGCGTTTTGATTGGCAAGACGCTCCATGTGCTCGCGATTGGCGACGATCCCCGCGATACACTTATCAGCGAAGACGCGACATGCGTTGCTCACGATCGTTATAGCTTGCAAGAGATTGTGCGCAATGACGGGCAGGGCGACGTTCAGCTCAAAATTCCCCGACGCTGCCGCTTGCGTGACGACAACGTCGTTGCCCATGACTTGCATCGCCACCATCATGACCGCTTCGGGGATGACAGGGTTGACTTTGCCGGGCATGATGGATGATCCCGGCTGCAACGCCGGCAAGCGAATCTCAGCCAAGCCCGCCTGGGGACCGGAGTTCATCCATCTCAAGTCATTAGCAATCTTGTAGAGCGCGACCGCGAGCGCCTTGAGCGCCCCGCTCAGCCCCACGGTCGTCTCCATCGCCGCTTGGGCGGCAAAGTGATTGCGTGTCTCTCTAAATGCGATCTTCGTCTCTTGGGCAAGAGCTTGAGCGATTCTCTTCCCAAATTCGGGATGGGTGTTGATCCCCGTGCCCACGGCCGTGCCCCCCAAAGCGAGCTCATAGAGTCGTGGGAGCGTTGCTTCGATGCGCTCGCGCGCTAGCGCGATCTGCGCGGCATACCCAGAAAACTCTTGCCCCAAGGTGATGGGCATGGCGTCCATCAAGTGCGTCCGCCCGGTCTTGACGATATCAGAAAACTCGCGGGCTTTCGCGTCAAGGGCTTTGTGCAGGTGCTCCAACGCAGGCAGGAGCTGCTCATGGACAGCGAGGGCCGCCGAGATGTGCACACACGCGGGGATCACATCGTTAGAGGACTGCCCGAGGTTGACGTGATCGTTGGGGTGGACGGCGCTCTTGTCGCCGCGCTTGACCCCCAAGATCTCGCACGCGCGGTTGGCGATCACTTCGTTGGCGTTCATATTCGTTGAGGTGCCCGAGCCGGTCTGAAAGATGTCTATGGGAAAATGCTCGTCGAGCTTGCCGTCGGCGACCTCGCGGGCCACTCGCTCGATGGCTTGAGCGCGGCGCTCGTCGAGGAGCCCAAGCTGCGCGTTGACTTTGGCGGCGCAGAGCTTCACCAAGCCGAGCGCGCGGATGAACATGCGCGGGAAGCGAATCCCGCTGATGGGAAAGTTCTCGACGGCGCGCTGGGTCTGCGCGCCCCAGTAAGCGTCCTGTGGGACTTTGACTTCGCCGAGGGAGTCCTTTTCGATACGATAGTCCATGCGAATCTCCTTTACTATTTGACCTTCACCCTCACCCCCGTCCCCTCTCCCCTCGAGGGAGAGGGGAGACAGGGGTGAGGGGGCCG
>JAILZC010000298.1 GCA_023512665.1 Candidatus Bipolaricaulota bacterium
GATCAGCCGCAACTCGATCTTGTGAAACCGGGTTAGTGCTATTGCCAGGGAGTGCACCGTGCGCCCATATTTTAAATCCCCCACAAGCCCGATTCTTAGATCATCGAGTCTCTGTTGGAACTTTTTGATGGTGAACAGGTCCATGAGCGTTTGGGTGGGATGTTGGTTGGCGCCGTCGCCCGCGTTGATGACCGGGATGGCGACCGTGTCTGCGGCGAGGCGGGCACTGCCCTCGAGAGGATGGCGCATCACGATCACGTCGGCGTATTTTTCGACGGTGCGCACCGTGTCTTGCAAGGATTCACCCTTGACGACGCTGGTGCTCTCGGCTCCCGAAAAGCCGATCACCCTTCCCCCTAGGCGGTGCATCGCCGTGGCGAAGGAGAGTTGGGTGCGCGTGCTCGGCTCGAAGAAGAGCGAGGCCATGACCCGACCCACAAGCAGCTGCGGGTCTGGGCGAATCTGCTGGGCGTGTGCGAGAACATCTTCGATATGATCGCGGGAGAACTCTCGAATGGAGATGACGTCTTGGCCCTGCCAGCGTGTTCTCTGTGCCATGCTCGTGTGAGATTATAGCGACGCTGGGGGGCCGTGACAAATCACGAGGCGGGGGAGGAGATGACCCAGACCTCGCGCTGGCGCGGCCCGTCAAACTCACAGAATAAAATTCCTTGCCACGTGCCTAAGACCAATCTTCCGGCTTCGATGGGCACGGTGACAGAGTGCCCTAAAAGACTGGCGCGGATATGGGCGTGCGCGTTGCCCTCGGCGTGTTTGTAGTGTGGCCCGGCAGGGACTAATCTCCCCAAGGCACTCAAGATATCTTCTTTCACGGCGGGGTCGGCGTTCTCGTTGATAGTAATAGCTGCCGTAGTGTGCGGGACGAAGATTGTGCACAGGCCGTCTGAGAGCGCGCTCTCGCGCACGGCCCGCGCCACGCGCTCCGTGATGTCTACGATCTCCTGCTTGGCTTGGGTCTTGATTGAGATTCGCTTCAGTGCCATAGACTCCGTTCACGGCTGTACTTTGCGCTTGAGCTGCGCCAACAGCTCCAGCGCCTCCAAGGGCGTCAGGGTATTAATATCTATCTTCTTCAGCTCTCTCACGACGGGATGCTCGTCCGCCGCGAAGATCGCGAGTTGCTGGACGAAGCGCGGGTCGCGCGTGCGCAGCTCGCCCATCGCATCGAGGGGGTTGTTTTGAAGAATTTTTTGCAAGATCTCGTCGGCCTTGCGCGTGATCGCTTCGTGGAGCCCGGCCATGCGCGCCACATGCACGCCGTAGCTCCCCTCGGTCGCGCCGTCGGCGACCTTGTGCAAAAAGATCACTTGATTGCCGTATTCTTTCACCTGGACGTGACAGTTCTTAATACCGGGGACGCGCTCGGCCAACTTCGTCAGCTCGTGATAGTGTGTGGCAAAGAGCGTCTTGGCGCGGGTCTTCGTCGCTAGGTGTTCGGCAACGGCCCACGCGATGCTGACCCCGTCGAAGGTGCTCGTCCCGCGGCCCATCTCGTCCAGAATAATTAAGCTGCGCTCGGTCGCGTTATTGAGAATATTGGCGGTCTCCAGCATCTCGACCATGAACGTGCTGTACCCCGCCGCGAGCATATCACTCGCTCCCACGCGGGCGAAGATTCTATCTACGATGGGCAGGACAGCGTCTTGAGCCGGCACGAACGAGCCGATCTGCGCCAGAAGGCAGATGAGCGCGATCTGTCTTAAATAGACGCTCTTGCCGCTCATATTCGGCCCGGTGAGCACAACGAGATATTCGTTCTCTCGGAGCGCAAGGTCGTTGGGCACGAACTCTCCGCTGGGGAGCAGCTTTTCTACAATGGGGTGTCGGCCTTCGGTGATAAAGATTTCGTGCCGGTCGGTGAAGCGCGGGCGGGTGTAGTGCGCAAGGTGCGCCGCTTCCGCTAATGCCGCGAAGAGATCGAGCTCGGCGACGATCCGGCCCAGCTGCTGAATCTCAAAGATCTTTTGTGCTGCCTGGTCACGCACCCAACAGAAGAGTTCGTACTCCAAACGCTTGGAACGCTCTTCGGCCGATAAAATTTTTTCTTCGTGCTCTTTGAGTTCTGGGGTGATGAAGCGTTCGGCATTGACCAGAGTCTGGCGGCGCTGGTAGTCGTCGGGCACGAGGCTCAGGTT
>JAILZC010000299.1 GCA_023512665.1 Candidatus Bipolaricaulota bacterium
TCTTTACTCAGATTATCGAACTCGCTCAACATTTGACACTTCCAGTTATATATCTGAGCCACGCTTTCAAGATAAATAACCCCTTTTAAAACCCCTTTGTCACATACACATGTAATCTCATTAATGTTACTTAAATCTAAAACATCATTCTCTCCTATTACCGGAAGATTTTCTGCTTGCATTGCCGCTGACACTTTTACATTAAATGGTAAACTTCTTATTATCCTATCTATTATATGAAAATACGAAATTATGCCTAATAAATTATTGTGTTTATCTACAACCGGCATAGCCGGACGCCTGTTTGAGCACAATTTTCTTGCCGCATCCTTAAGATCATGTTCCGGATAAGCAATCAAAACAGGAGGTGTCATGACCTGCCATGCAAAAACCTCATTTGAACGGTTTTTCTTAAACATATATCTACCTCCTAAAAATTAATATGTTCTTTTAAAACTTACAGTATATATCTGGTTTCCGGCATAAACTAACTGTATTGGTTCAAAGCGGCAAAACCTTTTGTTTGTAATTGTAACACATTTTTTACAATACTCAAATATTATATTTAAAACCGAATCTGCTCCAGGTATCCAACTTAAATTAGGTAAAATTTTTCATGCTTATTATTATAAAAATTTCATTGGCGGCCAGTGGGTTGACTCGGCCACGGGCAAGACGTTCAAGTCCATAAACCCCGCGGACATCAGCGATGAGCTGGGAGAGTTCCCAGCTTCGGATGCACAGGATGTCGAGCGCGCCGTGCAGGCTGCGGATCACGCATTTCGCGAGTGGAGCAAAGTGCCTGCCCCAAAACGGGGGGAATTGCTCTTTGAGATCGGCGAGCGCCTCACGCGCCATAAAGAAGACTTGGCCCAGATTATGACCCGCGAGATGGGCAAGGTCTTGAACGAAGCCCGCGGCGACGTCCAGGAAGCGATTGATATGGCGTACTATATTGGAGCAGAAGGCCGGCGGCTCTTCGGGCATACGACGCCGTCGGAGTTGCCGCTCAAGCACTGCCTCAGTATGCGCCGTCCCCGGGGGCGGGTGGGGGTCATCACGCCGTGGAACTTCCCCATCGCGATCCCGGCGTGGAAGATCTTCCCGGCGCTGGTCGCGGGGAACACGGTCGTCTGGAAGCCCGCCACCGATACCCCACGCTGCGCCTACGAATTCGTCAAAGTCTTGGAGTCTGCCGGGCTCCCCAAGGGGATTGTCAATCTCGTCTTCGGTGGCGGCAGCGGTGTCGGTATTCCCCTGGCCAAGCATCCCAAGATTGATATGATCTCGTTCACCGGGTCTACTGATACTGGGCGCGAGATCTATCAGTACGGGGCAGCCAAGCTCATTCGCGTCCACTTAGAGATGGGCGGGAAGAACCCGATTATTGTGCTCGAAGACGCCGATTTGGACTTGGCTGTGGACGGAATTCTCTGGAGCGCCTTCGGCACGACGGGCCAACGGTGCACCGCGTGCTCGAGATTGATCGTTGAAGACGGGGTCTACGAAAAACTCTTAGAAAAACTCGTCGAGCGCACGAAGAGACTGCGCTTGGGCAACGGGCTCGACCCCAAGACCGACGTCGGCCCCGTAGTCAACCGCGCTTCGTTAGAGAAGATCGCGCGGTACGTCGAGCTCGGGGTCAAAGAGGGCGCCAAGTTGCTCTATGGCGGCCAGATCGCCAAAGATGGAGACCTCGCCAAGGGTTTCTTCTTCCAGCCCACGATCTTCGCTGATGTCACCCCCCAGATGCGCATCTTCCAAGAGGAGATCTTCGGGCCGGTGCTTTCTGTTGCCAAAGCGAAAGACTTCGACGACGCCATCGCGCTCGCGAACAACACGTCGTATGGGCTGTCGTCGTCTCTCTATACGAGAGACGTCTTCAAGGCCCATCGGGCGATGGACGACCTCGAAGCGGGGATTACGTATATTAACAGCGGGACGATCGGGGCCGAAGTGCACCTGCCCTTTGGCGGGATCAAAGATACGGGCAACGGCGGGCGCGAATCGGGCTGGACGGCCATCGAAGAATACACCGAGTGGAAGACGATCTATGTAGACTTTTCGGGGCGCCTGCAGAAGGCCCAGGGGATCGAGTAGCGTAATTCACATCACATACAAAGAAGCGCCGCACTCGGTATAATGGAGCCCAAAGC
>JAILZC010000300.1 GCA_023512665.1 Candidatus Bipolaricaulota bacterium
GGGCGGCGGTAGTGGTACTAATAGACAGATTATTAGAGGCGGTAGTGGGGATGATCTTATTCAAGTCTCTGGCTCTGGAAACACCATAATCGAGCCTGGGCCTGGACTTGATGGGCTGACGATCACGGGTGGTACTATTGCTATTCGGCTCTTCCCTGGTGATGTCCCGGCGGGGCGGGAAGAAGCGATACCATGCCGGAGCGGCGTCACAATCGAGTTCAAGGGCTTTCCCTTGCGCACCGCAATTCCTACCGGCACTGTTAAGGAAACCCAAAGCATCACCGACCCCAAGACCAGAGGGACCTATCTGATCAACGTGACCGACACCACGGGGTGCAAGATTGAACGACCGTGATCTTGTGATCGCCCAGGGAGGTTGGCAGGAGCGACGCATAGAAGCAGTTCTGAAGAGTCAAGGGAGCCTGGGGACTCCCTTGACTCCCCTCAGTGACCGCCGTGACCTTCTCAGCGGACACCCGCCCTTGCAGCTACGCTGATAAAAATCCTACAATTGCGTGACAGCTTATGAGAACCAAAATACAGTTCGCCGTCGTTGCTCTTGCTCTGAGCTGCGCTCTAGCGCTCCCGTCCAATAACTCTCTGCACGCCCAGCAGGCCCTCGCTGAAGTCAGCGTCGAGAGCAAGACCATCACGCCTAATTCTACGAACTTCGTCAATATCATACTCAGCGAAGGCCCCGACGCCGGCGTCGCCGACATCCAAGGGTTGCTTCGGTTCGACCCCAAGGTGCTCAAGGCGACCAAGGTCGAGGGCCAGCAAGACTACGAGGTCTTCGCTTCAAAGTTAGATAATAACGCCGGTGAAGTGAAGTTTGTCGTTACGAAATTGCGCGCACCATACGCTAAAGCCGGCCCACTCCTCAAGATAGAGTTTCAGGCGATCGGCAAATCGGGCGATAAGTCCGATCTGCGCCTCACCCTCGAGGTGCTGGGCGACCCCCACGACCGCAAGATCCCCCATAAGATCATCAATGGGCTCATCACCCTGGGAATGGTGCAGAACCAACCCCCGACGGCGAACTTCAGCTTCACCCCCGCCGAGCCTAAAATAGACGAAGAGATCTCGTTCAAAGATGAGTCTACTGACCCTGACGGCGCGACAGATATCGTCAGTTGGGAGTGGGATTTTGGCGACGGCACCAGGAGCACCGAGCAGAACCCCAAGAAGAGATATGCTCAAAAGAAAGTCTACGATGTGAGGCTGACCGTGAGAGATCGCGGAGGTCTGACCAGTTTCATCATTAAGAAAGTTCCCGTGGGGGTTGTGCCGCCCAAGACGGATTTTAGCTTCAGCCCTACCAGCCCTGAAGTCGGCGACGAAGTTCAGTTCACCGATAAATCTACGGATGACGGCCAGATCGTCAGCCGGCAGTGGGACTTTGGCGACGGCACGACGAGCACGGAACAGAACCCCAAGAAGAAGTACACTCAGCCGGGGACGTTCAGGGTGAAGCTGACGGTGCGGGACAACGATGGTGCCGAGAGCACTGCAGAGAAGAGCATCACGGTCAAGGCGTCCAGCAAGCCCGTGATCGGCGTCTTCCCCAATCCCGCTCGAGATAGCGCGACGTTCACGTTCTCGCTGCCGCCGGGGGCAACAAGCGGGACCCTGTTCGTCTTCAATATTTCGGGAAAGCTCGTGCTCAAGCAAGAGAAGCTCACAGGGACGCAGTTCGTCTGGGATATAAAGAAATCCGACGTGCCCAGTGGCCCGTACTATTATCTCGTCGTAGCTCTGAAGGACAATGCCGTCGTGGGCCGCTCGCGCGTGGAGAGGCTCGTCATCCAACGCTAGGAGGAAGCCAATGCGCCGCACGTTCTGGCTGCTAGGGGTAGCGATAACAATTCTCGGAGTGGTGGGGCAGGCGCGCCCGCTCGTCACGGTCTTCGATATTGGCGCGGGAGTGCGCCCGGTGGGCCTGGGCGAGGCGTTTACTGGGCTCGCCGACGACGAGTACGCGCTTTTCTATAATCCTGCGGGCTTGGCAACGCTCACCGGGGGACGCGCGAGTATTCTCTATCAATCGCACTTTGGCGCGTCTACGTATCTCAGCGCGTTCGGGAGCTTTGGGAATTTCGGGGGCGGGCTGATCTTCTTCGATTTTGGCCAGGTGCCCTGTCTCACCG
>JAILZC010000301.1 GCA_023512665.1 Candidatus Bipolaricaulota bacterium
GCGCCACCCCAAATCCCCCTACCAATCCCAACCCCACCACCAGCACCATCAGACGAAAAGCCAAAGCACGCATGAGGATCTCCTCCTTGGGAGTAAGTTTTCGCCAAGATATTTTAAAGCCTCCAAGGTCGAAAGTCTGTGGAAACGGCGTGAAAAGTCCGTGGGAGCTGAGACAGCCGTTGTTGCTCGTCTTCCGACTTTTTGTCATAATCTGGGCGCCGTGATACGCGTGCATGTAGGTTCGAACAACCCGATCAAAGCCCAAGCGGTGAAGAACGTCTTCGAGCGCGCTTTCGGGCCGACGGATGTGCGGCTGATCCCTGTCGAGTCGGGCGTGCCCGTACAGCCCTTCGACGATGACACCGTTTGGGGGGCCTGCGAGCGCGCCCGCAAAGCCCTCCACGACGCAGATTTTGGCGTAGGGATCGAAGCCGGGCTCATCTGGCACAAAGCACTGAAGCTCTACTTCGACGTGCAATTCTGTGCTGTTATCGGCCAAGATGGAAGGCTCACCGTGGGCCACGGGTCGGGGTTTGTCTACCCGCCGAAGGTGATCGAGCAAGTTCGTCGCGGACGGACTGTCGGCGAGGTCATGAGCGAACTGACGGGAATCGAGAAGATCGGGCACCAAGGGGGCGCCATTGGGTATCTTTCGAAAAATTTGCTCACGCGCGAGCAGCTCACCGAGCAAGCCGTGCTGATGGCGCTCATTCCGAGAATTCGCCCGGAGCTCTATGCGCCTTGAGTTTTGGCTCTTTTTGCTCTTTGTTGCGTTGGGGAGCCTGCCGCCGCTCTCTCCCGCTCGCTCTGGCTCTCCCCCACCACCGCCGACGACTCCCCCGACAGCACCTCAGCTTCCACCCAAGGTCTCTCATTCCTTCACGGTCAAAGATTATTTTGTCTTCGTCATTGTCATTGACGGTCTCCGCCCCGATGCGCTGCAGCGTGCCCAGACCCCACATCTCGATCAGCTCTGGCAGTCGGGACTCTACAGCTGGACCGCCCAGACCGTTATGCCCAGCACGACCCTGCCCGCCCTCGCGTCGCTCTTGAGCGGCGTCCCTCCAGAGCGCCATCGCATCACGTGGAATCATTGGGCCCCAGAATTGGGGCGCATCGGTGTGCCCACGATCTTCGAGATCGCCCAGCAAGAGAATATCTCTACGGTCGCGTTTGTGAGCAAGCGCAAGCTTGAGCATCTCTTTCACCCCCAGACCCCGCTCTTCGTCATCAATAGTGATGCCCAAAGAGTAATCGAAGAAGCTGTTCAATACATTGCTGAGCATCGGCCACGCTTAGTCTTTCTTCATCTGGCGGACGTGGATGACATCGGCCATCGCTACGGCTGGATGACCGTCAGACAGCTCCAAGCCGTGGAGCGCGTGGACGAAGCCCTGGGGCTTCTGCTCAAGAATCTTGAAGACTTCAAGATTCTCAATGATTCTGTGATAATCGTTACAGCCGATCATGGAGGGCACGGGCGGATTCACGGCACCGACGATCCAAGAGACATGACGATCCCGTGGATCTTATGGACTCATAATATCGAGATTGGGCGCGAGCTCACTCACCCCATCCGCATCTACGACACGGCAGCGACGGCGTTGGCCGCGCTGGGCTTGGCGATCCCGTCGGACTGGCTGGGGGTGCCGGTCTTAGAAGCTTTTCCCGAAGCGATGCTGCAACCTCGATAATCAGCCCTTGCGCTCCGGGCTTTGGGCGCGTTTTTCTGCGCGCACGCGCTGGACCGCGTAGCCGAAAAACCCGATCATCCCGATGATCCCAGCGATGAGAAAGACCTTCGGGGCCATCGGCGGCGAAAAGACCATATACCCCAGCCCGATAAGCCCGATCACCCCGCTCACTAAGATGATGATCGCAAAGATAAGCTCACCCATAGTGCGTTCGCTCCTCAGTCCGAGATTTGTCCTATTGTAGCAGTTCTGTGAGCTCTGTCAACCTGTCACTTCTTATCGTCCCAGGCGTCCGCTGCCCGCCGGAAGAAGTCGCGCCCACACTGAGAACCTTAGACACCCTTCCCCAGCCCCAAGGCGTTTACAATCAAAGCGACCACGTCGCAAGGCCGAGTGAGGTGCTATGAAAAGAGTGATACGTTACAAGTGCACAGTTCCAAATTTGAAGAG
>JAILZC010000302.1 GCA_023512665.1 Candidatus Bipolaricaulota bacterium
GCCATAACCACATGGTTCGGTTCCTGCTCGAAGTCGATCCACGGGCCCTCTGCGGGAATGACCTGGACCTTGACCATGGATTGGAGTGACAGGTTCCGCTCCATGGTCTTCAGCGAGCGCTCGACGTCCTCCTCGAAGTAGATCCCCGGGCTACGAGCCAGCTGCGACACGATGACACGCTCGCGACCGTTGATAATAAACGTCCCCCGCGCGGTCATGAGCGGGATATCAGCTATATACAGATCATCCTCTTTGAGCTTTTTGCCGTTCTGCTTCAGAATTCCTTTGACGCGCAGCGTCGCGGCGTATGTCAGATTCTTATCCTTGCAGTCTTGCTCGGTATACGGGGGAGGGGCTAGGCGCGGGTCTTTGAGTTCCAGTTCGAGCCCCTCGCGCCCCTCGCCCTTGATCGGGCTGATCTCGCGGATGAGCGCGGGAATCCCCTCCCTCAGAAACCACTCATACGAGCGTTTTTGGTCTTGCAACAGATAGGGGAGATCCATCACATGGCCGACACGGCCCCAGGAACGTCTTGCGCGCATAACCCTCCTTTACATCAAGACGGGAAAAGAGAACAGGGGCCGGGACGCGGCACGCGCCCCCGCCCAGCCTGCGCCTCTGCAACAGTACGAAAGACCTTCACAAACTATTGGATCTCGACCTCAGCTCCGACAGCGACCAATTGCTCCTTGATCTTGTTGGCCTCTTCCTCGTTGACCCCATCTTTGATGACCGCGGGGACGTTGTCCACCAGGTCCTTGCTCTCTTTGAGGCCCTTGCCCGTGATCTCCTTGACGACCTTGATGAGCTGCACCTTCTGCTGGCCGGCGTTCTTGAGCACCACTTTGAACGCCGTCTTCTCCGCCGTCGCCGTAGCTCCCCCGGCCCCAGCGGCCGCACCAGGCATGGGGGCCATCATCATTGGCATCCCGGCGGAAGCCTTGACGCCGAACTTCTCCTCCAGAGCCTTCACGAACTCTGATAACTCCTTGACGGTCATCTGCTCGACCGTCGCCACCAGCTCTTGGACATTGACAGCCATGAAAATCCCTCCTAAGAAATTTCGAGATTGAGTGAGTTAAGACGACGTTGGGGGCGGCGGCTCGCCCTCGCGCTTCTTGCGCACCTCATCTACAACGCTGACGAAGTTCCGTATCACGGCGTTGAGCACGCTTGCCAGTTGCTGAATCGGCGCGTGCAGGGTATTCACGAGCATGGCGAGCAGCTCGTGGCGGCTGGGGAGGTTCGCCAATTGCTCGGCCTCAGCAGCACTGACCACGACGCCCTCCAGTACCCCGCCCTTGATCTTATACCGCTCAAATTTCTTCGTCAGGGTATGCGAGACTTTAAACGCCAGCGCCGGGTCGTCATAACTGATACACAGCCCTGTGGGCCCACGGAAGTACGAGTCCGTATCTTTGATGCCGACCAGCTCCGCGGCCAGCCGCGCCACGCTGTTCTTCACCACGCGGTACTCCAAACCGTGCTGGCGCAACTCGCGGCGCAGCTCGACCATCTCTGACGCCGTCAGCCCGTGAAAATCCGAAAAGACCAGGGCCTTGGAACGCCTCAGACGCTCCTCCAGCAGACTGACGGCTCGCTCTTTCTCTGCCGTTGCCATAGACACTCCTCCACGATTAGAGTCGCTTGGCGGCGACCAGCTTCTGCACGTCGTCTGGGTCCACTTTGATCCCCGGCCCGATCGTCGAGCTGATCGTGACTGACTTAATAAATCGTCCTTTGACGTCGGCCGGCTTCTCGTCGAGGATCGCCGCGGCCAACGCGATGAGATTCTCTTTCAAGTGTTCAGCTTTGAACGAGCACCGCCCGAAGGTCGAGTGGACGTTGCCGTACTCGTCGAGGCGAAACTCGAGCTTGCCGCGCTTGAGCTCCTTGACCGCTGTGCCGATGTCGGGCGTGACCGTGCCCGATTTGGGGCTGGGCATCAGCCCCCGCGGCCCTAAGACTTTGCCGAGCTTGCTGACCACGCCCATCATATCCGGGGTGGCCACGACCCGGTCGAACTCCATCCAGCCCTCTTCGATCTTCTTCACTAAGTCTTCACCGCCGGCGAAGTCCGCCCCGGCCTCCTGGGCTTCTTTGAGCTTGTCGCCCTTGGCAAACGCCAACACGGTGAC
>JAILZC010000303.1 GCA_023512665.1 Candidatus Bipolaricaulota bacterium
GTATCGGAGAGGGAAGCTCCCCCTTCCCCTTTAGGGAAGGGGGCCGGGGGGGGTTAGGTCCGCCGTACAATGAGTCTCCCGTTCTCAATGCGCTCGACGCGCACGGCCTCACCGGGCTTGATCGGCCCGTCTATCGCTGTCGCGAGCCAATACTCCCCCATGACGAAGACCATCCCCGTGGGGTTGAGCTCGTCCCGAGCCGTGCCCACCATGCCGATCATCCCCTCCTTGCCCGTCGCTACCGGCTTGCGCTGAATCAATAGCCACTTGGTTACCATGAAGACGAAGATCGCCGTGATCGTCCCCACGGTCACAAAGATATTGACGGGCGAGATGCCCAGCGCCGGGGCCTCAAAGCTCTCAAAGTTAAAGAGCATGAACGACCCGAGCAACAGCGAGATCACGCCCCCAATAGTCAGAGCCAAGTGCGTCGGCGTGAAGAGATCAATGACCATCAAGGCTGCGCCCAACAGAATGAACGCCACCCCGGCCACATTAACGGGCAAGACTTGTAAGCCCAACAGAGCCAACAACAGACAGATCGCCCCCCAAATCCCCACCCCAAGGCCCGGCGTGAATAATTCCGCAATCAACGCGTAAATCCCAATCGTCAAGAGCAGATAGACGACATTGGGGTCTGCCAAGTAATTCATCACTTGCTCTTTGAAAGTGCGTTCATAGGTCTTGAAGGGCACGCCCGCCGTCTGGAGCCGCACCGTCTGGCCGTCGCGCTGCAGCTCGTAGCCGTCGAGATGTTTAAGTAGCTCTTCGCGGCTGTTGGCGATCAGATTGATAATATTATTCTGCAGGGCTTCTTTGGCCGTGAGTGACTTGCCTTCGAGGACGAACTTTTCGGCCCATTCTTTGGAGCGCCCGCGTTTCTCTGCGATCTTACGCGCTTCGGAAGACACAGACTCTAGAATCTTCTTGCGGGCGGGGTCGTCTTGGTTGGGCTGTTCACCCTCGCTGGGGGTGGGGCTCAGAGAGATCGGGGTCGAAGAGCCGATATTGGTGCCCTCGGCCATCGCGGCGATATCCGCAGCCATTGTGATAAACGCCCCGGCAGACGCAGCGCGTGCCCCCGCCGGCCCCACCCAAACCACTATGGGAATTGGGGAATTTAAGATCGCTGTGACCATGTCTTTGGTAGACTCTAACAGCCCGCCGGGGGTGTCCAGGCGAATCAGCAAAAGCGAGGCGCCATCGCGATGCGCTTCGGCGATGACGCGCAGCAGAAAATCTTTTGTGATGGGGTTGATGGAGCTATTGAGCTCGGCGTAGGCGATAAATGAAGGCTGAGCTTGGGACTGACCCAGCACGAGGGCGACCCCCAAGCTCATGCATACGAGCCCAACTAAGGTCCTGAGACGCATAGACAATGTGGTGGAGGTGGCGGGACAGCGATTCCAGTTCTTTCGAACTGGGCTGGACTATGCCTTCATCCCATGGGATGCGGGGCGTGTTAGCGCTTGTGGTAAGCGCTCCTAGTGCCCACCCTCTCCACACGGAGGGTGGAGTCGGTGGGCCTATGAGTCTCTACAGGGCCGGCCTGGGGTTGGCCCCCTTCCGACCCCTCGGCGTTGCCATCGTGTGCTTCAGCACACAAGCAGGCTTCGCCGATGTGAGCCCCGTTATCACCTAGACATTGCTGCCTAGGGCGACTCTATCCGAATCGAACCCGCGTCCGGAGATGCTTTCGTTTGGCTTCTACAGGCTTAGTTCAGTGTTTTGGGTTGAGATCAGCCGCTCCCACTGAACAGGATAAGCTGATCCGAGCCCCGCTGGGATATTCCCACGCGCCCTGGGGCCGAGCGCGCGGTCAGCCCGTCTTGTCGGTCCCTCACGAGGGCTGACAGGCTGAGCCCCCGTAAGAGATGCTCCTCGTTAGTTCAGAGAAGCAGTAGCGTAAGCAAAAGTGTTGGCACTTGTATGCCGTCGACCGTTTTTGGGAGGTGGCCGCAACTCCGCCTGCAACCGCCCTGCCGCATCCCCGTCGAATCCAGTGCACCCCCATCTGTCAAAGATCATGCGCCACGCGCACTGTCATTATAGCAGAGAGTTGGAGGTTTTCAAATCTCACTGGACTTTCACCTGCCCGTTGCCGGTGCTGAACCCCGTGATCTCGGCGTTCGTATCC
>JAILZC010000304.1 GCA_023512665.1 Candidatus Bipolaricaulota bacterium
CCTCTGTCAAGCTCCCCCGCCTTGGCAGAAGCCCTTATCTTCAGCTAAACTGTAAGGGCACGGCATGCCGTGCCCCTAGGAGGTACTATGAAACGATTGGCCGTCGTCTTCGTGGTCTTGCTTGCTGGCAGCCTCGGCGGAGCCCAGCAGAATATCACCGGGCCAAGCCTCACTATCTATAGCGACTTAGCTCTTATAGAAGAGCTCCGCACACTGACGATCTCTGCGGGAGAGAAGGACTATCTCATCGAAGACCTGCCCAAGACCCTCCTGCCCGATTCGGTGATCTTCCGCCCCCTCAAAGAGATCGAGATCATCGAGCAAGAATTTCTCCCTGCACGAGAGCCGACGGGCTGGCAGCTTCTCCAGAACTCTGTCGGCCAAGAGGTCGAAGTGACTGTAGCCCGTGGCCTAGTCCCCAAGACCTATCGAGGGACGCTCCTCAGCGTCGAAGACGGGATTGTTCTACAAGAAGTCACTGGGCGGGTGCAGATCATCAAGGAGTTCAGCGAAGTCTCTCTGGCTCAGCTGGAGGAGTATCGCAAGGCGCCCGCGCTGCGCTGGCGCATCCAGAGCGACTCCTCCCGCGAAGTCCAAGGGAAGCTGAGTTATCTTGCTGCAGGGCTGGGCTGGTCGGCGCAGTACACGGCGATCTTGAACGAAGCCGAAACCCAGATGGCGCTCAGCAGTTGGGTGACGGTGCAGAACACGAGCGGGCGCGACTATAAGAACGCCAAGCTCACGCTGATCGCTGGGGAGCTGCGCCGCGTGACGCCGCCCCCACTGCCCATCAGCCCCCCGCGAGCCGTCGCTCCCCTCGCGGCTCAAGAGAAGGAGCTCGAAACTCAGCCGACGTTCGAGTACCATCAGTACGAGTTCCCAAGAAGAATAACGCTCAACGACCGACAGAGTCTCGAATTGTCGTTCATACGCGCCGACGCCGTCACGGTCTCTAAGCATTATGTCTACGAGGCTGCTGTCTCGCCCCAAGTACGTGTGGAGATCCGTTCCGTCAACGACGGGGCGCACGGGTTGGGGATTGCGCTCCCTGCGGGCATCGTGCGGCTCTACAAAGAGACTGCGGGCGCCCTCCAACTGATCGGCGAGGACTCGGTGGGCCATACGCCCACGGGCGAGAAGATCGTGCTCGTGCCGGGGATGGCTTTCGATCTCAAGGCCGAAAGAACTCTCAAAGACCGCCAAGTCGTCGGGCGAGACGAGCTGGGCCGCGAGCTCTATCGCGACACGTATGAGATTTCTCTGCGCAATCAGAAAGACTCCGACGTCGTGATCGAAGTGAAAGAGAGACTCCAGGGCACATGGAAGATCATCTCTTCTGAGCCGAGCTACGAAAAACTCGACGCGAGCACGGTGCTCTTCACCGTGCCCGTCAAAGCTCGCGCTGCCGCGAAAGTCACATACACCGTAGAGTGGAAGTATTGAGGCTATGGAGGAATTCCTGACGCAACCCGACGGGCCGTATCTGCCGGACGCGATGCAGAACTACGCGCGAGCGATCGAGAAGACGCTCGCGGAAGTTCCGGTCGTCAACGGGATCGTTGATCTAGAGATGCTGTGGATGGAGCTGGGGCTGCCGCGCGATCTCATCATCGAGGTCTTCCAGACGATGGAGATCAAGTTGCCGCCGCACGTGGAGCGCGTCGTGGGACAGGGCGGGCAGACTCTGGCTCAGCAAAAGAAGCCGGCACTCTGACATGAGCGCGATTCGTTTTGGCACCGACGGCTGGCGCGGCGTGATCGCCCGAGATTTCACGTTTGACAGCGTGGGGCGTGTCGCTTATGCTATTGCTGACTGCGTCAAGAGCCCGCAGCGCCGCACATTAGAAGTTTACAGAAAATGGGGCGTTTCGTATCGTCCCCCGGAGCGCGGCGTCGTCATCGGGTATGATACGCGCTTTCTCTCACGAGAGTTCGCTATACACATTGGGCGAATCTTGCAAGACGCGGAGATCCCCGCCTGGATCGCGCACGAGCCCGTCCCCACCCCGGCGCTCTCTTATGCTGTACAGCACTATCAGGCGGCGTTGGGCGTGATGGTCACCGCGAGCCATAATCCCCCGGAGTACAACGGGATCAAGATCAAAGTCGAGTAC
>JAILZC010000305.1 GCA_023512665.1 Candidatus Bipolaricaulota bacterium
GTGATTCACATTCTATCAGATTGGATTTGTCTTTGCAACCGGCTCGCTCTCTACAATAAAAGTGACCGGGCCGTCGTTGACGAGCGAGACGTTCATGCGTGCCCCAAAGACCCCAGACTCGATCTTGAGGCCGCTGCGGCGCAGCTCTTGCAGAAAGAGCTCATAGAGCACACGGGCGTGGTCTGGGGGAGCAGCCGCGTCGAAGCTGGGGCGCCGCCCTTTGAGCGTGCTGCCGTAGAGCGTAAACTGCGAGATCACCAAAATCTCGCCCTGCACGTCCTTGACCGAGAGATTCATCTTGCCCGCAGAATCTTCAAAGATTCGCAGCCCCAACACTCGATCAGCTAAGAAGATCGCATCGTGCTCAGAATCGCCCTTGCCCACGCCCAAGAATACGAGGAGCCCTGGGCCAATCTGGCCCACAATCTTGCCGTCAATCTCGACGGACGCTTCCCTAACTCGCTGCAGTACAACTCGCATGATGCGCTATTGTAATCCCTCAGCTGGGTGTGAGCAAGCTTGCAGGTACTCGCTCAAAGACTCTATAATGAATCCATGCCCAAGCGCCCCTATGTATTGATTGTCCTAGACGGCTGGGGGATGCGCCAAGAGACCCAGTGGAATGCCGTCGCGTGCGCCAAGACCCCCAACTTTGATCGCTATTGGGCAGAGTGCCCCCATACGCTCGTGCGCACCGACGGGCGCGCTGTGGGGTTGCCCGAGGGACAGTTTGGCAACTCCGAAGTCGGCCATCAGAATCTCGGTGCGGGGCGCGTCGTCGTTCAGACTTCGACTCGGATATCTGATGCTATCGCTGACGGAAGTTTCTTCGCGAATAGGGCGCTCTTGCGTGCTACGACGCGCGCGCAAAGCAGCCGGCTCCATCTGATGGGGCTTGTCAGTGACGGCGGCGTGCACAGCTTATTAGAGCATCTCTTCGCACTGATAGGGCTCGCGGGGCGCGAGCATGTCTATAATCTTTACATTCACGCGTTCTTGGACGGGCGCGACACCCCGCCGACTTCGGGAGCTGGGTACGTCAAGCGCGTGCGCGAGTTTTGCGAACAAGCGGGCTTTGGGCAGATCGCGACGATCATAGGGCGCTACTGGGCGATGGATCGCGACAACCGCTGGGAACGTACAGAGAAAGCTTATCGCGCTTTACGGTTTGCTGAGGGTCTCAGAGATGGCGGCCCGGCAGAAGCTGCCGTCGCGTGCGCCTATCAGCGCGGCGAAACTGACGAATTTATCCAACCCATCGTGCTCGAACCCGACGGCGTCATTCGGGACGGCGACGCCGTGATCTTCTTCAACTTTCGCCCCGACCGGGCGCGACAGCTCACGCGCGCTTTCACAGAAAAAGACTTTGCGCACTTCGACCGTGGGCCATGCCCGAACATCGAGTTCGTCACCCTCACCCAGTACGATCAAAGCTTTACTGCCCCTGCGGCCTTCCCCAGCGAAGACTCTGTGCCCCATATCTTCGGCGAAGTACTGAGCACTGCTGGGCTGACGCAGTTTCGCATCGCGGAGACTGAAAAATACGCGCACGTCACGTACTTTTTCAACAACGGGTGCGAGACCCCATTCCCCGGAGAAGAGAGAAAACTCATCCCCTCGCCCAAGGTCGCGACCTACGATCTCAAGCCAGAGATGTCCGCCTACGAAGTCACCGACGAAGCCGTGAAACAGATAACAAGTCGTCGCTACGACTTCGTTCTGATAAACTATGCGAACCCCGATATGGTGGGGCACACGGGGGTCTTCGAGGCTGCTGTCAGAGCCGTCGAGGCTGTTGATGAGTGTCTGGGGCGGGTGGCCGAAGCGACGCGCTCGGTGGACGGAGAGATTTTAGTCACGGCAGATCACGGCAACGCAGACATGATGAAGGACGAGCAGGGGCAGCCGCACACAGCCCACACCCACAGCCCCGGCCCGCTGATCTACATCGGGCCTAGGACTATCAAGCTCTCTGAAGGAGGGGCGCTCTGCGACATCGCGCCGACATTGTTAGCATTAATGGGGTTGGAGCAACCGAAAGAGATGACGGGACGGAATTTGGTGCAGACCTAACCCCCTGGCCCCGACCCTC
>JAILZC010000031.1 GCA_023512665.1 Candidatus Bipolaricaulota bacterium
CCAGCTCCCCATTGGCAACGAAAAGTCGAGAGTCTTGACGGTGCGCAGCCAGATGTCGAAGAACCAGTCCAGCTCTTGAGCAGATATCTCTTCTGTGACGGCGATGAAATCTTGTGTTGTGGCGTTCTTGTACGTAAAGCGCGCGTAGTACTCTCTCAAAACTTGGTCGAATTTTTGAGGGCCCACCACCCAGCGGAGCATCCATAGGACCCCTGAGCCCTTAGTGTAGACGGCCTGGACGTAGCTGCGCAGCGACGGGAACTGATCAGCGCGGGTCAGCACAGCGATCCCTGGCTCACGGAAGTTATACGAACTGCGCGATGAGAGAGGAGCCCGGCGACGCTCAATATCGTAGAGCTCTTCAGAAAAAGTCGCAAAGGCTTCATCGAGCCAGGCCTCGTCCATCTCGTCGTTGCCCACGGCCGCATACCACCATTGGTGAGCAAGCTCGTGCACGATCTCCACGACAGATCCCCCGGCGATCATCACGATCCCCGGATACTCCATCCCGCCGCCTACGGTCACTTGAGCGACGGTGACCACGGGGTACGCATACGGCCCGAAGCGCTCGCTGAAGAAATTCATCGCATCTTTTGAGAGAGAAGTCATGTTGAACCCCAGCGAGAGCACGCGCAAGCGCGCACTGTTGGAGAGCTCAGTCTCCTCGACGCGATAAAACGGCCCGGCGACCCAGGCAAAGTCCCGCACGCGCTCAGCTCTGATTGTGACTGTCTTTTGAGCGCCTTGCACAGTCTCGCTGAGGGTGACCCCTGTGCAGCCGACGACGAAGTTCGCCGGGACCGTGAGGGTAACGTTATAGTTAGCGAAGTCGCCATAAAACTCCCCAAGAAAGCTGTATTTGTCGAGGTTCCAGCCCTCGTCGGTGTCGTAGACGACGACTTTGGGGTACCATAATGTCACCGTGTACGTACTGTTGCGGTGGCCGCTGCGCACGGCGAGCGTACCCGCCCACAGCGCCTGAGGAGAAGCTTCGAGCAAGTCGTTGAGAAACTCGATCTGCAGCACTAGAGTTTCGCTGTCGGCCAGGGGCTTTGGCAGCGCGACGCGCATGAGCGTGTCGTCTACGGTGAACGAGAGTGCTTGTCCATTGGCCGTGATGCTCTTGATCTCCATGAACGCGTCGTCGTCGGGGGACGCGTAGATCAGCGTTGGGAAGGTGCCGGCGCGCTGGAGCTCTTGCTGATATTTAGTATTGGCACCGCGCTTGAACGCATTGGGGACTACATGAAAGTAGAGCTCTTGTAAAGCTGTGCCGGTGCGGTTGGTGAAGCGCACGGTCTCCGTGCCCATAATGATATTTTTAGCTGTATCGAGTTGGGCCGAGATCGTGTACTCGATCTCGTTGGGCAGCGCCCACAGAGCGAAAGACCATAAGATCAGAGCGAGCAACCACAGTCCGACTCCGACCGCGAGATTTCGCGTGCGCATAGCAACCTCCTTGACCCCTCCCCCATCCCCTCCCCGACACGGAGAGGGCGGGATGAGGGCACGATAGCCCTCGGCAACTTTTTGTATTATACTCAAAGCCGACGATGCACGCCGTGATCTTGGCTGCTGGGGAGTCTTCGAGATTTTGGCCGCTCGCTGAGGGCGGGCATAAAAGTCTCTTTCGGCTCTTGGGGTGCCCGATCATCGCCCATACGCTCGAAGCTTTGGCGCGCGCCCAGATCACCGAGATCGTCATCGTGCAATCTCCAGAGAGACCCATCGAAGCGCAGCTGAGGGACGGCGCGAGCTTGGGCGTTCGGCTCTCGTATGTCGTGCAGCCGGAGCCGCGTGGCATGGGCGACGCTCTTACCAGGGCTGAATCACTGTTGCGTGATTTCTTTGTAGTTGTCAACCCCCAGCATATCGCGATTGATGAGATCTTGCCCAAGCTCTTGGCTTTCGCTGACGGCGCCGACGCGGTGCTCGTGGGCTGCGACACGGACCGCCCGCACGAGTACGGGATCGTTCACCTAGACGGGGATCGCGCTGTGGACCTCATCGAAAAGCCCGCGCCGGGGACCGAGCCCAGCCGCACGCGCCTCGTCGGGGTTTATCTTTTGACAAAGAAATTCTTCGAGTGCTATCGCCGCGTGGGCGAGCATCCGTATAACTTTGAGGACGCTCTCAAAATGCTGATGCACGAAGGCACGGTGCGTATAGTCAAAATCTCTGAAGAGCCGCCAACGCTCAAATATCCCTGGGATCTCTTTCGCTTGACCCAGCTTCTGATGGACAGAAATATTACGGAACAGAAGATCGCTCCCAGCGCGCAGATCCATCACAGCGCTATTATCGAAGGGCCGGTCTGGATCGGGGAAAACGTCAAGGTCTTCGAGCACGCTGTCATCAAGGGGCCGTGCTATATCGGGGAGAGCTGCGTGATCGGCACAGGATCGCTTGTGCGGGAATATTCTAATCTCGAAGCCCACACGGTGATCGGCGCGCACGCGGAAATAGCCCGCTCGATCTTTCAAAGAGATTGCTCGACGCATTCAGGGTACTTTGGCGACTCGATCTTCGACGAGGCCGTCAAGGTCGGCGCGGGCACGGTGACGGCCAACGTCAGAAACGATCGTGGGGTCATTCGCCCGTGGGTGAAGGGGGCTCGCGTCGAGACCGGGCTCAACAAATTAGGAGCTATCGTGGGGCGCCAGACCCACATCGGGATCTGCGCCATGCTCATGCCCGGCGTCTTGATCGGGCCGCGCTGCGAGATCGGCCCGGGGAGCTTAGTCCGAAAGAATCTCGACGCGGACACGCGCTATTACGCCCACCCGCACGAGATGATTCTCAAGAGAAAGCCCTCCTAACTCACACGCTTGAGAAGAGGGCGCAAGATGATCGGCGTGGCGATGGTCGTGAGCAGGACGATCATCACTAAGATCGCATAGAGTTCTGGCGTGAGTATCCCATTGACCAATCCAAAGAGCGCAAAGATCAAGCCCACCTCCCCACGCGGCATCATGCCCACTCCCACCGCCCATCGAGTCCCTTGGGGGGCTCCGATCCCGCTCAGGAGCTTTCCCCCGATAGCAATCCCTAGAAATACAAGTGTATTCATGATAACCGACGCTTGCCCAAAGAGCATGGGATTGAGCAAGGCTCCAGCCTTGACAAAGTAGAAGGGTACGAATAAGTCTACCAGCGTTTCGACTTGGCGGGTGATCCGACGCTCTTGGGGAATATACTCAAGCATCAAGCCGGCGGCAAACGCCCCGACGACCACGGCAAGCCCAAAGCTTTCTGCAAGCACGGCTAGCGATAAACAGAAGACGAGCGCAGCCACGATGAGCATGCCGCGCATCTCTAGACGCTCTATGATCCCAAAGAGCCGCGGAGCCCAGCGCACACCGAGCACGAGACTTCCCCCGAGCACTATGAGAGAGAGCAAGCACTCCAGCAGAAATCTTCCCCATTCGAACGGACGCGCAGCCAGCCACGCGTGAAATCCCGCGAGCATCCACAACGCTATCAAATCATCGAGCAGTGCCGCGCCGAGAATAATCGAGCCCGCGATCGTATGGAGCATCCGGGCTTCCCAGAGCAGCCAGCCGCTCTTGGCTAGGCTGGTGGCTGTCAGGGTTGCGCCCAGGAAGAGAGCGACTCCCCAAGGCAGCCCCATCGCGAGAGCGTAGATCGCCCCTAGCCCCAAGGGCACGAGCATCCCGAAGAAGGCGACGCGCATCGCGGGCCGGCGTGCTTCAAAGAGCTTGTGCAAATCCGCGATCAGCCCCAGATAAAACGCGAGCACGATGATCCCGATCTCGGCCAGGAACGCCAATATGGGGTCTTTGGGGTCAATCCATCCCAGCAGATAGGGACCTAAGAACATACCGAGGAGCAGCTCCCCGACCACCGCTCCCTGGCCGACACGCTCCAGCAGCACAGCTAGGAGCTTAGCGCCGCTCAGGATGACGATAACCTTGAAGGCGATCTCCGCGAAGGGCGTCTCCATAGGGCTTATAGTACCATACGAGAGAACCAGCTTGCTAGTGGGGCGAGGAATCGCTAGAATAGGGCGAGCGCCGACGTAGCTCAATCGGCAGAGCAACCGCTTTGTAAGCGGTGGGTTGCCGGTTCGACTCCGGCCGTCGGCTCCCGGCAGCCCAATCTGGAAATCCTTGTCTTTGTAGGGTAGAATATTTTTGTCATGCCGGGGTTCCGGAGCGGCCAAACGGGACGGACTGTAAATCCGTTGGCCTGTGCGCCTACGGGGGTTCAAATCCCTCCCCCGGCACTGTTTGCGTCGGGCGGCGCTTTCCTCTATAATAGCGTATTCACACGCCGGCCCGCGTAGCTCAGTCGGCAGAGCGTTACCTTGGTAAGGTAAAGGTCACCGGTTCGATTCCGGTCGCGGGCTCCAGAGATGTGCAGAAGTGCTGTGCTGCAGCCGACAGCAGCACTTCGGCACGCCAGCACAGCAATGCGTACAGAGGAGGATGTATGGCAAAAGCCAAATTCGAGCGGAAGAAGCCGCACGTGAACGTGGGCACGATCGGGCACATTGACCACGGCAAGACGACCCTGACCGCGGCCATTACAGAGGTTCTGGCCACCAAGGGGATGGCCAAGGCCCGCACGTATGATGAGGTCGCCAAGGCCAGCGAAAAACAGGGCCGCCGCGATGCTACAAAGATTCTGACCATCGCGGTCTCGCACGTGGAGTACGAGACGGAGAAGCGCCACTACGCGCACATTGACTGTCCCGGCCACGCCGACTACGTCAAGAACATGATCACCGGCGCGGCCCAGATGGACGGCGCGATCCTCGTCGTAGACGCCTCCGAAGGCCCCATGCCCCAGACGCGCGAGCACGTGCTCTTGGCCCGCCAAGTGAACGTGCCCTATATCGTCGTCTTTCTGAATAAAATTGACGTCGTGGACGACCCCGAACTGATTGACTTGGTCGAGGTCGAGATTCGCGATCTGTTGACGAAGTACAAATTCCCCGGCGACAAGGTCCCCGTCATTCGGGGGTCGGCGCTCAAGGCGTACAAGAACCCCACCGACCCCGAAGCGACCAAGTGCATCTGGGACTTGATGCAAGCGGTGGACGAGTATATCCCTGAACCGGTGCGCGACATTGATAAGCCGTTCTTGATGTCTATTGAGGACGTCTTCTCGATCAAGGGGCGAGGTACAGTAGTCACGGGGCGCGTGGAGCGCGGGCGCATCACGCCGGGCGCGGAGGTCGAGATCGTCGGCCTGCGCCCTGAATCGCGCAAGACCGTGGCGACCAGCTTAGAGATGTTCAATAAGATCTTGGACGAGGCCATCTGCGGCGACAACATCGGGGTGCTGCTGCGCGGCATCGAGAAAGACGAGGTCGAGCGCGGCATGGTCTTGGCTGCCCCCGGCTCGATCACGCCGCACACGAAGTTCGAGGCCGAGGTCTACGCCCTCAGCAAGGATGAGGGCGGCCGCCACAGCCCGTTCTTCTCCGGGTATAAGCCGCAGTTCTATTTCCGGACAACCGACGTCACCGGCGTCGTCACCCTTCCCCCAGGGATCGAGATGGTCATGCCGGGGGACAACGTGCGCATCACGGCGGAGTTAATCAGCCACATCGCGATGGAGGAGCAGCTGCGCTTCGCGATCCGTGAGGGCGGGCGCACGGTCGGCGCGGGCGTGGTCACTAAGATCTTGGCGTGAGGGAGAGTAGACACTTATGCCGCAGGAGCACGTGACGCTGGCCTGCACGGTCTGTCGGCATCGCACCTATCACACGACGAAGAACCCCAAGAACGTGCGGAACAAATTAGAGCTGAAGAAGTACTGCAAGTGGTGCCGCAAGCACACGCCGCACAAAGAAGTGTAGGAAACTTACAGGCCCGTAGCTCAACTGGCAGAGCAGCCGACTCCAAATCGGCAGGTTGGGGGTTCAAATCCTCCCGGGCCTGCACGGGTTGTGTCGAGTGACTGAGAGGGTATAGGAGAGACCATGCGCGAGAAGGTCCTGAATTTCTTTCGAGAGGTCCGTGGGGATTTCCAGCGGATCAGCTGGCCCAGCCGTGTTGAGATCATCGGCCTGACAACGCTGGTGATCATCATTGTTATCTTGCTGTCCATCTATGTTGGGGCTTTGGATTTCATCTTTCGGATAATTACAGAAAGCTTGTTGCGGCGGTAGTCCTATGAAACGGTGGTATGCGATTCAGACCTATGCCGGCAGTGAGCTAAAGGTCGCAGAGCTCTTAGAGGAGCGCGTGCGCCAGTTAGGGCTCGAGCGCAAGGTCACGGCATGGAAGATGAACGGGAGCGAGGTGCGGTTCTTGGCCCCGGTCGAGGAGGTCATCACGTCCAAGGCCCGGCGGGGTCGCACCGGAGAGTATCGCGTCCCTTATGAGTACGAGCTGAAGATCGAGCCGAATAAGCGCATCCAGAAGGGCGATCTGATCGCAATCAAGCCCGCCAAACACATGGGCTTCGATGCCAAGGTGAAACGGATCGAGACGCTCCAGCGGGTCATCGTGGAGATGAGCAACCGCAACGAAGAGGAGTTTCTGATCCCCCTAGAGAAGCGCATTCGCCGGGATATTCGCACGGGCGAGAAGATTCCGCCCAGCGTGCCCCTCACGACCGACTCTGACCCCAATTTCCGCACCCCGGCAGTCAAGACGACCGTGGTGCAGCGCGATCGCATCAAGCGGGTGCAGGTAGAAAAGCTCGACACCGGCGAGACTGTCACCCTGCTCATCCCGGAGAAATATCTCGTCCGGCTGAAGGAGGGGGTCACGCTCAAGAAGGGCGACTTGATCGAAAAAGAAGATAAGATCGAGTCGCGAGCCTCAGGCTTGGTCAAGATTAAAGAGTATAAAGACAAGCGGGTGGTCACCGTACAATATATCGAGAAGCGCCGGCTCTTTCCGGGGTATATCTTTGCCCATCTGGAGATGGGGCAAGACGTCTTGCAGCTTCCCGAGGGGATCAAGTGTCGCTTTGTGGGGAATCCCCCGTTGCCGTTGAGCGAAGAGGATATGAAAGTAGTCAAGCGCAAGGCAGGTCTGCTGGAGGCACCCAAGGCCGTCGGCCCCAAGATCGAGGTGGAGTTTGAGGTCGGCGAGGTCGTGGAGATCATCGAGGGGCCGTTCGCGGACTTCACCGGGGCGATCGTCGAGCTCGATAAGGAGCGCGAGATCGCGACGATCACTGTCAAGATATTTGGGCGCGAGACACGAGTGGATCTGCCGTTCGAGAGCATTCAGAAGATCTAGGAGCGTGGAAGAGCATGGCTGCAAAGAAGCAAGTTGTTGCCGTAGTGAAATTGCAGTTGCCTGCGGGGCAGGCGACACCGGCGCCCCCGGTGGGCCCGGCGCTCGCCGAGCACAAGATTAACATCGCCGAGTTCTGTAAGAGATTTAACGACGCCACCAAGAACGAGGAGAAGGGCTTAATTATTCCGGCGCAGATCACGGTCTACGCCGACAGGTCTTTTGAGTTTGTGCTGAAGAAGCCCCCGGCCAGCGAGCTGCTCAAGCGGGCCGCCGGTGTGCCCAAAGGCTCCGGCCAGCCCAACACCGTCAAGGTGGGCAAGATCACCACGGAGCAGCTCCGAAGGATCGCCGAAATGAAGATGCCCGATATGAACGTCAATTCAGTCGAAGCCGCGATGAACACCCTCGCGGGGACAGCACGCAACATGGGCATTGAGATCGTAGAAAGCTAGGAGATTCTATGGAGCGCAGCAAACGCTACTTAGCCGTCAAAGAGAAAGTAGACCGGACGAAGTTTTACACGGTCGAAGAGGCCGTCAAGCTGATGAAGGAGTGCGGGCTTCGCCTGCTGCTGGTCGGCTTCGAGACCGGCAACGCCCAGATCCTTCGCACCATCAAGAAGGGCGTGATGCTCGACCGCGCACGGCAGTTCATGCGCGATTGTAAAAAGCTGGGGATCACCGTCCACGGCACTTTCATTCTGGGGCTGCCAGGCGAGACGAGCCAGACGATCCAAGAAACGATCGACTTCGCCTGCGAGATCGACCCCGACACGATCCAGGTATCGCTCGCCGCTCCTTACCCGGGCACCGAGTTCTACGACCAGGCGGTGGCGAACGGCTGGTTCATCCCTGAGGGGCTGGTGA
>JAILZC010000306.1 GCA_023512665.1 Candidatus Bipolaricaulota bacterium
GATTATAGCGCACAGACCAAAGCGAAGTTGTGATGCTGCCCTGAACCGCGGGGGAGTGTAGCAGAGAGGAGAAGTTGTGGCTAGGGGCCTGTCAGAGGGTGACTAGTGATTGGTGACTCGTGACTGGTGGGGAGGACGTCGTTTTGAGCACGGTGGGGTGATGAGTTTCTTTAATCACAGAGGGCACAGAGAAAGAACACAAGCTGAAGCCTGCTCTATTGGGCGACGGTAGAGGTGGTGGCTTGGGCAGAGTCGGGGTGGATTTCGACGGCGCGGAGGACTAACTGCTTTAGGCATTCGATGAAGTGGGAGGAATCGCCGACGGCGGGCATCATGCGATAGCGCTGGATGCCGGATTTTTTGGCGTCAGCGCGGCCTTCGATATTGATTTCGTGTAGGGTTTCGATGTGCTCGGTGACGAAACTGATGGGCACGACAAGCATTTCGCGGATGCCTTCGTGGCCGAGCTTTTCGAGCGTTCCGACGAAGGACGGCTCCAGCCACTTCGCGGGGCCAACCTTGCTCTGGAAGCAGAGCATGTGCGTGCGGGGCCAGTTGGCGAACTGCTTGGCGCCGCTTTCGGTAACCAGGCGAATGGTTTCCTGGACGTGGCGCGGGTACGGGTCGCCCTTTTCGACGAGGCTCATGGGTAGGCCGTGAGCGCTGAAGACCAACTGAATGCGCGAGCTGTCTGGAAACTGGCGCAGGCATTTGCCGATGTTGGTGACCAGCGCCTGAATGTAGCTCGGATGATTAAAGAAATGCTCGATGGTGCGCTCGGGAAGTGATTCTTCGTCGGGTTCGCCATAGACGCGGCGCCACTCCTTTAAGCTGCTGAGCGTGGTGGCGTAGGAGTAGTGCGGGTAGAGGGGGAGAAGGACGAGTTCGTCGAGGCGCCCGGCTTGCCTGACGGCGTAGACAGCGTCTTCGGTGAGCGGCTTCCAATAACGCATGGCGGTGACGGCGACGGGATCGATATACGGGCTGACGGCCTGAACGAGCTTGAGGCGCTGGCGTTCGGTGAGAATGCCGATGGGCGAGCGGCGGCCAATCTGGCCATAGCGCCCCGCGACAGCGGGGGCACGCTTGCGGGCGATGTAGTTGGCGAGGGGGCCGCGGATGAAGTTGAGCGGGCCGAGGGGAATGATGTCCGGGTCGAGAAAGAGATTACGCAGGAAGGGTTCGACACTCGAGAGGGAGTCCGGTCCGCCGAGTTGGAAGAGGACGATGCCGACGCGTTTTTTGGTTTGCGGAGTCATGGGCGTTTAGAGCATTCCTCTCTTAGGCGCGGAAGGCGACCAACCATTGCTGGCATAAAATCCAGCGCCACATTAGCTATTTTGCCTTGGGCAACTGATTCTTGAGGCGGTCGAGTTCGGCGCGGACGGCGGCGGTGCGGCGAGCGATGGTGACGTAAAAGAGAAAGAATACGCTCCAGCCGATCATGTAGGCGGCGAAGACGCTGTCGAGATTTTTCATTGGGCCTCCAGTTCCCGGGCTAGAAAATCGGCTTCAGTTTGTATTTTTTCGAGCGAATAGCGTTCGACCAGCAGGAACGCCATGAAGACGTGCATGGCGAAAGCGGAAAAGAAAAAGACGGCTTTCATCGTGGGCTCGAGGCCGGAGCCCTGGCCGCCCATGATGACCGGCTGGGGATGCTGCGTGCGCCACCAACGGATCGCGCCGAAGACGAGCGGCACGTCGATAAACGCGAAGATGCCAAAGAGCGAACTGAGAAGCGCGCGGCGATCGGGCTCTTCGACCAAGGTGCGCAGTAGTAGATAGGAAACGTAAAGTAGCCAGAGGACGAAGGTGGATGTAAGGCGGGCGTCCCAGGTCCACCAGATGCCCCAGACGGGATGCGCCCAGATTGGGCCAGTGATGAGGACGACGGTGGTGAAGGCGAGGCCGACCTCGGCTCCGGAGACTCCCAGCCAGTCGTATTGCTGTTTGCGCTTCCAGACATAGAGAAGATTGCCGATGAAGCAGACAAAGAACGCGGTGAAGCCGGCCCAGGCGCTGGCGACGTGGAAATAAAAGATACGCTGAATCACGCCCATGGTGCGTTCGGTGGGCGCGATATAGAAG
>JAILZC010000307.1 GCA_023512665.1 Candidatus Bipolaricaulota bacterium
ACGTGTTACTCACCCGTTTGCCGATCTACTCGGCCTCCCCTTGCGGTTTGGCCTTTCGCGCACGACTTGCATGTGTTAAGCGCGCCGCCAGCGTTCACCCTGAGCCGGGATCATACCCTCTAGTGAATTCGAGAGTCACTCAAGGCAGGATCTATCGGGAGATAGACCCTGTGCTTCTCTCGGGGTTGAGAGAAACAGCGCTTTGCTTCATGCTATCCACTTGTCAAAGAGCGATCTTCTCTGAGGAGTATCGGCATTATAGCACAGTCTGTCTCAGTTGTCAAGGGCTGAAAAAGCCTTATTTGAAGAGGGTTTGCACCAGAGCCCTCACGCAAGCCCCTGCAGGGCTGCCCTGATCGCCCCAAAGTCCGGCAGCTGTCGGGGATCGTCGCTCACCCACTTGTAGCGAATTACCCCGTTTTTATCTATCACAAAGACGCTGCGCTTCGAGACCCCCTTCAGCCCCATCAAGTCTTCATGCAGCGCCCCATAGGCCCGACTGATCTCTCTATTGAAATCCGTCAAGAGCTTGAACTTCAGATCGTGGGCCTTGATGAACGCATTGAGCACAAACGGGCTGTCTACACTAACCCCGTAGACGCGGGCTCTCAGTGACTGAAACTGACTTAAGCTATCGCGGAACGAGCACAGCTCATTGGTGCAGATGGGGCTGAACGCCAAGGGGAAGAACGCCAAGACGATATTCTCCTTCCCCAGCTCCTTGCTGAGCGTAAAGTCTTCAAACTTTTCACCGTCACAGACCTTCGTGATGAAGTCCGGGGCTTTCTGGTTGAGTTCTGCGGGCATGATCGAGCCTCCTTTGGGATACGCTGAGATAGCTGTATTGTAAAGCAGACTCAGAAAGTCTGCAAACCAAGTGAAACTAAGCTTACGGCTGGGGGTTATATATTCCGTCTCCATCTTCAGACAAAAGGGGTGAGTAGAATGACGGGCAAGAAGATCGTGCGTATGATGGCGCTGGCTCTGCCAGCAATGGCCCTCATGGCCGCTGGACCGATCTTGGTCAACCAATCGCACAGCAACGACTCTGTCTCCGCGAGCATCAGTGAGCGGCCGGGCAAGCAATTGACGCTCACGTTCACCAACGACACGGGCGTCGAAGTCGACGGCCTGCAGATCGAGTTCAAGAGAGTTCCTGCGGGCATACAATCTGTCAAAGTCGAGCCGTTCAAGAGCACGATGGCTGTGCTCAAGAGCAACGTCTTAGTGCTGACGAACGGGCGCGTCGGGCCAGGTGAGAAAGTGCGCCTGACAGTGATCGCCGATCCGATGGGGCTTGCCGTGACGGATTTCCAATGGATTCGCCAAGGGGTGCTGATCGCCGGTAAAAACCGTCAGATCGAGATCGAGGAGCGCGTGATCAACCGTGAGACGGTCTTGGTAGATCGCGCAGAGAAAGGGCCAGAACCGTTGTTGGTCTCGGTGCGCTTCGAGCTGACCAATGGAGCGAGTCGGCTCTTTATCACCCAGGGGATGATGGTCGCCGAAGGGGCGCTGCTGGCGATCAAAGATCAGCTGCGCTTCGAGCAGCTCATGAACGAGATCGCGCGAGCGAAGAATCTCAAAGATCGTGAAAAGCTCCAAGCTGAGCTGAAGAGACTCGAGGTGCGTGCGCCCATCAGCGGGTTGGTGCGCGAGCTCGCGTTTGACGTCGGAGAAGAGACGACCAAGGTCGAAGCAAAGCTCATGGTCGTCACCGGAGCAAGCACTCTCCAGTAGGGCGCTCATGCCCCAGAGCGCTTTGGCAGCCACGGGAAAACTCCCGTGGCTTTTTGTATATGGGTCAAGAGATCGTTACCGGGGCCCAGCACCCAGTCGGTTTCTTGAGCCAATGCCACACCTACCCTTAGTGACCATCCCTTGGCGCAGGAGCTTACTTTATGGTATAGTGAGGACGGTATGGCTAAGTCGAAACCCTCTACAGTTGAGATCGAGGTACACTACGACGAAGGCTGCTGGCAAGCTGCAGGAATCCACCACGGTATCTTCACGACGGGCCAGACCCTCGACGAATTATGGGCAAATCTTTGCGAGGCAGCTTCGTTGTATTT
>JAILZC010000308.1 GCA_023512665.1 Candidatus Bipolaricaulota bacterium
GTCGAGCGTGCGCTTGGGTATTGGCCCGTCTTCTTTGATGACCTTCGCGGCGGGGTCTTTATCGAAGCTGGCCTCGCGGGAGAGACGCTCGATATAAATACTCTTAAGATTGGCTTTGGCGCGGAGCTCAGCCTCTCGCTGACCACGGGGTATTTCTTGAACTGGGCTCTTCGGTTGGGGATCGCGCAAGGGCTAGGCGAGCCAAGCCCGAAGTTCTATTTATCAGTAGGGCTGTGAAGTTATTTCGCTTCCAGCGCGGCTTGCACGGCCGCGAGCGCGTCCACACGGCCCCAGCCAAAAGAGTTATTTGGGCGGTCCCCGCCGCAGTCGCCACTCTTGGGCACAGCGGTCTGACGAATTAGCTCTTCTAAGACTTCTACGCGCCCTTTCAGATGCGGCGCGGCAGACAACATCAGCGCGGCGATGCCCGCCACGTGCGGCGCAGCGAGCGAAGTGCCTCCTACACTGAGATAGCTCCCTCCAGGCATGGGGCCGCGAATGCTCACTCCCGGCGCGCTCACGTCTGGTTCAGTTTGCTCTTTGCCCCAAATTGTCACCGGCCCGCGACTGCTAAAGTGTGCGATCTTGTCGTCGCGCGTCGTCGCGCCCACAGTGAACGCGGCTTCGTAGATCGCCGGCGGGTCCATCACCGAACCGCACGTGGGCCCTCTGTTGCCCGCAGAAGCGACAAAGAGAATCCCCCCAACACGCACGCGCTCGACGGCCTCTTTGAGAGTATCGGGCTCGCAGCCCTCCTGCGGCGGACAGCCCCATGAATTATTAATAACTTGCGGGGCTTTGCTGGGATCGCCCTGGGTCATGGGGTCACCACCCAAGGGGAACGGCGCGAGGAAGAACTCCATGCACCCGATATAGCGCTCCGGCGTGCCATAGCCGTCATGCTCCATATTGCGACAGGCGATCCATTGCGACTCAAACGCAACCCCGGTGCGAATCTGTTCGGGCTCATCGCCCACGACGACCCCTAACGTCAACGTCCCGTGAGCTCCAGGGTCAATGGGCTCCGGCGAGCCCTCAACGGCGTCGAACCAATTGTAGTTATGATCTGCGATCTCGTCTTCGCCGCTGTAGCCGCGATATGTGTTCATCAGTGCAGGGTGGAGCCAATCTACGCCCGTATCGGCCCCGGCGACGACGACCCCCTTGCCGGTGATCCCTAGCTCCCACACCTTGTCCGCGTTGATGAGCTGGAGATTCCAAGGGACTGTAGTCTGCTGCGCTTGCTCAAGCTCATAGTACAGCGAGAGCTTTTTCACTTTGGGGTTGAGCTCGATGCGCGCCACATCTTCTCTCATAGCAAGCTCTCGGACCAAATCGGCGCTGGCGTTGGGGATCGCGATCATATTGACCAAATAGTGCGCGCGATAGGGGATGCCCCGCGCGTCGAGCTCCGCGCGCAGGGCTATCTGAGAGCGTCGCGCGATCTTCGTGAGCGTCTCGTAGACGTAGCGCCCACGCTCGATTTGCGTTGCGAAGTGCTGGGTATTGCCCAAGTGGGCCTGGTCGCGAAGCACGACCAAGACATCAGCAGCGCGATCTCGAGCGAGCGCCGCTTGCACGGTGGGCGTGAGCTTTGTTGGGACAACGTGAGCGCGTTCGGCTTGAGCTGCTAGAGAAAGCCCTAGCACCGCTACCAAGAGAGCAACGAGCAGCCATCGAGTTCCATAAATCTTCATGTTTTTATCACCGTGCGAAGAGTTTGTCGCGCTCCTTGAGAATCTGGGCGCAGTCAGTATTTGCACTAATGCGCGTGGTGCGGAAGTAACTGTTCTCTCGCTTGGGGTCGGGGGTGTTCTCGCTCTGGCCTGCGAGCAGCGGGTTGCTGGCCCCGATGACGACTTGTTCGCTCCCCCACTCGATCAAGCCGTCTATAGTCGTCGGCGTGAGCGTCGTGCTGCGCAAGCTGTTCCAATCTCTTTGAATAATATAGATCTCCCCTTCTATGAAGCCCAGCGCGCTCACACGGATGGTAATCCCCGGCTTGCCATCTTTGTCTTGGTCGAAGATTCTCGGGTAGTTGGGATCGGTGGGCAGGGG
>JAILZC010000309.1 GCA_023512665.1 Candidatus Bipolaricaulota bacterium
ATGCTATCTTTCGCTCCCCTAGTACTTCCTGCATCACGAGCAACGTATCTTCGAGCCGATGTGGCGCTTCATAAAAAATAAGCGTATCGCGAACGCGTTTTAACGCATCAAGCTGCTTTTTCTTTTCCTTTTTTGCACGATCGAGGAACCCGAAAAAATAAAAATGATCTGTCGGAAGACCAGAAGCAACGAGCGCCGTCACCGCTGCATGAGCGAGAATGCTCCAGAGCGCCCCCGTGGGGAACCCCGCCACGACCCATCCCAGAATATGTAAACTATAAAGATTTCTCCGACCGGCGACGCGCCGAAAGAGTCTCTCAAAGCGTCCTGCGACGTCGAGGCTCATCCCTGCAGCTTGACTGTAGCGTTCGTACACGCTGCGATAGAACGCGATCAGCGTGACGATGACGCTCCCCAACAGCAACGAGAGTGAGCCCTCGCGGTGCGAGAGCGCATACCCCAGGCCGAGGATCCAACTGCACTCGAAGAGCAGGTCGAAGGAGTGTTCGAGCGAGCCGACGCGCGTGACCATCCCCTTCAGCCGTGCTAATTTCCCGTCGCACTCGTCGAGCAGCCCCACGAGTAAGCTGAGCAGCGCCCCAGCTAAAAAATTTCTCGTGAGAAAGAGGGCCGTCACCGTCCAGGCGAGAAGATTCACGAGCAGGGTGAGCTGGTGTGGTGTGACGGGCGTGCGCGCCAGTTTCAGCACCGCCCAATTCTCAATAGGGCGATACAGAATGGCCATGAGATCCGACGGGTCCTTCTCGCTGCTCTCTAACAGAATCTTTTCGGCGCGCTTCGCATGAGCGTGGCTCTTGATATCGAGCCAGTAGATGGGCACGCGACGACGCAGTGAGGGGACGTACTCATCGAGCGTCGCTATGTCCAATACAGAGCATTCGTCTCGGAGGATTTCCAAGGTGCGCGCGGGATCGGCAGCCAGCCGATACTGAAACCGTTCGAGCAGATTGGGCTCGATCCGAGCGACCCCCGCACAGGAAGTGCCCGCTCGTCGGTCAATGGCGACGACGCTCCCTGAAGCGTTGAGCAGCGCGCGCACGATCCGTGGGTCGAGCAGCACTCTCCCCGAGAGGACGAGCACGTCATCGTCCAGGGGCAATTCTGTTAGCCCCTCTCGCACGACGGAGACATTAAAGATTTTCTCGTGCTGGAGCATACGCAACATGCGCTCGAGCAGCGAAACCCCGCCGATGTGCATCTCTATCGGGTTAAAAATGATCGCCCTCATGATAAAAAACTTTCAGAACCGCCACAGCACACCGCTCCGGTAGCTCCACACCCACGGAAGATTCTGCTGGCTGAAGTCGAGCAATATTAAGGGCACGACGTCAAAGAAGACCGAAATTCGTGAGAAGAGCGAGAATCGTCCTCCGGCTCCGACCCAGCCCGTCAGCCGCCAGGCTTGCTCAGAGTTTTGAGTAAGGTGCATGATGCCGGTGCCAAGCTCGAGAGAAGCACTGGCCCGCCCGAAGGGGAAATTGAGGGCTAGTGCAGTCTCATAGTGCGCTATGCCTAAAGGGCTGCCCTCAAAGGCAAAGCCCCAGCTTCCTGCCAAGCGCAACCCCAAACCAAACTCGATCTGGGTCTCCCCGCGCACCGAGAGCATGAGGACTTTTTGAGAGAGCACGAGCGTCGGCAGCGCCGGCTGGAAGTTATCCAACTCCATCCAGCTGGCGGCCATACCCAGACTGGGCGCGCGCTCCTGCGCCACCGCTTCGACACCGAGGGCTAGCACTCCAAGAACCCACAGATATCTCATGGGCGATTTGTCAGCCTCCTGCTCTTTTGCTATTGTGACAGAGAGCGCCCATGAAAGTCAAGGTCTTAGATGCCCACTTAGTGAACAAGATCGCCGCCGGGGAAGTGATCGAGCGCCCGGCCTCGGTGGCCAAAGAATTAGTTAGGCGTGGACAAGTTTTTTCCTTCAAAAAATTATCCTGCGGGCAAATTGGTGGCCTTCCGTTTGGCCAGATAAGCATAGAACGGGATGGCCGCCAGTTGGGCCGCTACCGAGAGAATCACCAGTGGCAAAAG
>JAILZC010000310.1 GCA_023512665.1 Candidatus Bipolaricaulota bacterium
GCCGACCGCTGGGGGGTGCCCATCGTCGGCAGTGAGATCGTGAGGTTAGTGCCGCAAGCGGCTTTGTTGCACGTTGCTGAGCACTTCTTACGGCTCGAAAATTTTCATCACAACCAAGTGTTAGAGAACCGTCTGGCCGAGGCTCTCGAAGAGAGTCCCTAGAGTCAAACTTCCCTTCCGAAAAGCTCTCGGAGTCCTTTACAAAAAGCAGAGGGAGCGTTACGCTCAACATCGTGCACGAGCAGAAGAGTGTCACGATCTTGGGAGCAGGACGCAGCGGCCTAGCAGCGGCTCGCGTCCTGCACGATCTGGGAGCACAGGTCTTCGTCAGCGATCAGGCTTCGTTGTCGCCCTCGGCGCGCCGCGAGCTCCTCCGGCTCCATATCCCCTTTGAAGAGAACGGCCACACGGACCGGGCTATCGCTCAGGCACAGTTGCTTGTGCTCTCCCCTGGAGTCTCTATCACCGCGCCTATTGTCCAACGCGCCCGCGCCCAGGGTATCCCCGTCTGGGGCGAGCTAGAGTTGGGGTATTATCTGTGCCCTAGCGAGAAGATCATCGCCGTCACGGGCACCAACGGCAAGAGCACCACGACAAAACTCATCGAAGGGCTGCTCACCCACAGCGGGCTGAGAGCGATCAGCGCGGGCAACATCGGGACACCGCTCGTCGCGCGACTGCGCGAAATCACCCCTGAGACTATCGTCGTCCTCGAAGTGAGCAGCTTTCAGTTAGAGTCTATAGAAAAATTTCGGCCCGCCGTCGCGGTGCTCTTAAATATCGCGCCAAACCATCTCGATCGCCACGGAGACTTTAGCAATTATGCTCGCACGAAGTGTCGCATCTTTGAGAACCAGACCGAGCACGATCTGCTGGTGCTCCCGCGTCTGTTGCAGCTTCCGGTGCAGCCGAGATCGCGCGTGCTCTATTATGACGATCTCCTGCCGGAGTTTGCCCATCTGAGAGTATCAAGACACCTGAAAGAAAACGCAGCTGCGGCTCTGGCAGCCTGTCGCGCCTTCGTGCCCACCATGCCCCCTCCCAGCGAAGAGCTTGTGTGCACAGTCCGGCTGCCCCATCGCCAGGAGTTCATCGCCGAGATTGGGGGCGTACAATTCTACAACGACTCCAAGGCGACGACCGTCCACGCGACGTTAGCGGCGCTCGAGGCTTTTGCGGGGCCGTTGGTCTTAATTGTGGGAGGGCGCAACAAAAACTTAGACTTTGCGCCGCTCGCGCACGCCTTGCGCTCTAAAGAGATCTGCGAGATTCTGTTAATGGGGGAGGCTGCACCGCAGATCGCCCAAGCCTTAGAAGCGGCGCAGATCACCACGTTCTCGTTCGTGAGAGACTTTTCGGAAGCGGTTGCACGTGCGTTGCGCTATCCCGGGGCGACGTGCTTGCTCTCGCCGGCCTGTGCCAGTTTCGATCAATTTCAGAGCTATGAGGAGCGCGGGGAAGCGTTCCGTGACGCTGTCCTGCGGCGCGCCGTGCAGCTCGTCCCAGAAGAGATATAATTATCTCGATGGCCAAGCGTCCTGTACGTCGTACTCAGAAGAGAGTTGCGCAGCAGCTCGCCAAGCTCCGTCCCCCGCCGGACCCCACCCTCTGTCCCATCTGTGGGAAGCCTTTCACCGTGCTCGTGGGCTGTCACAAGGTCTGTCGCTGCGGCTACCAAGAGGGCTGTGGAGACTAGTGGGAGAGGGCTTATCAGTCTTCAGCGAGTTCTGCGTCAACGACACGATCCCACTCACGCAGAGCCGACGTGATCTTCGCCTGCAGCACGGCTAAGGCGACGTAAAGCTCCGGCTCCACATCTTGCTGGGCCTTCAGCGAGAGCTTGGGGAGGCGCCGCATCAAGTCCAAGACCTTCTCGGCCTCGTGGGTTATCTCCTTGAGCTTCGAGTGCAAGTCTAGAAAAAGGCAAATCCCCTCTTCACACCATCTCATCAAAAAGAGTCGAGGGGAGCATGGCGCTCCCGCTCGACCCGGCCTTGCCAAGATCCCCCGAGAGCTCTTCACTCTCGCTTGCCGCCAAAGGGGTGATCC
>JAILZC010000311.1 GCA_023512665.1 Candidatus Bipolaricaulota bacterium
CCAGAAGGCAAGGCGCGAAGAGAAGCCCATCTTTCTCTCGATTGGCTATTCGGCATGTCACTGGTGCCATGTCATGGAGCGCGAGTCCTTCGAGAACGAGGAGATCGCAAACTATCTCAATGAGCACTTTGTCAGCATCAAAGTAGACCGCGAGGAGCGCCCCGATCTTGACGAGATCTATATGACAGCGGTGCAGCTCTTGACGGGCCAAGGTGGTTGGCCCTTGACGGTCTTTCTCACCCCGGATTTGAAGCCGTTCTTCGGGGGCACGTACTTCCCCCCGGAAGACCGCTGGGGACGACCGGGATTGCTCACGGTGCTCAAAGCTATTGTTGAACTCTATCGCAAAGAGCGCGAGAAGATCGCCGAACAAGCGGAACGGTTGACTCAGTACCTGAACGCGATGCAGCACCCCAGACCCGGCACAGGCTTGCTCACCCCAGAGCTCATCCAGAGGGCGTATCTCGGCGCGCTGCACAGTTTTGATCGCGAGCATGGGGGCTTCGGTGGCGCGCCCAAGTTCCCCCATAGCTTAGAACTGAGTCTCTTGCTCAGATACTGGCAGCGCACGCACGACTCCGACGCCCTCCACATCGTCGAGCTCTCTTTAGAGAAGATGGCCCGTGGGGGCATCTACGATCAGCTCGGCGGAGGGTTCCATCGCTATTGTGTGGACGCCCAATGGTGCATCCCGCACTTCGAGAAGATGCTCTACGATAACGCCCTGCTCGTCTGGACGTATCTCGAAGCTTATCAAGCGACCCACAAATCTCTCTATCGGCGGGTCGTCGAGGAGACGCTGGCGTATGTTCTTCGAGAGATGACGAGCCCCGAGGGCGGGTTCTATTCGACCCAGGATGCAGACACTGCTGAGGGCGAGGGCGCGTTTTACCTCTGGACTCCCCAAGAGATCTATGCCGTGCTCGGCCCTGAAGATGGCCCACGAGCGTGTGAGTATTTCGGAGTGGCTGAAGGGGCTGAGGACGGCGTAAGCGTGCTCTCTCAACCCTATACTGTAGAGGAGTTTGCGGCGCGAGCGGGCATGTCGGAGTGTGAAAGCTGGCTCGCCCGTGTGAAAGAGAAGCTCTTTGAGGTGCGGGAGCAGCGCAAAAGACCCGCGCGTGATGAGAAGATACTGACGGCGTGGAACGGGTTAATGATCTCGGCGTTCGCGCGTGCGTATCAGATTTTAGGGAACGAAGAATATCTCCGTGCGGCCCAGAACGCTGCGCGGTTCTGTCTGACGCATCTGTGCCAAGACGGGGGACTTAAGCGCAGCTACAACGATGGCCAGGCGAAGTTCAACGCCTATCTCGAAGATTATGCGTTGTTCATCACGGGGCTGCTCGATCTCTACGAATCCGACTTCGAGCGGCGCTGGATTCAAGAGGCCAAGGCCCTGAGCGCGACTGTTGTGGGGAAGTTTTGGGACGAGGCCGGTGGAGGGTTCTTCTTCACAAGCCGCGACCATGAGAAGCTGCCGGTGCGCGCCAAGAGCTTTTATGACGGGGCGACGCCGTCGGGGAACTCTGCCGCGACCTTGGCGTTCTTGCGGCTAGCCCAACTGACTGATGACGCGACGCTGCGGGCCAAAGCCGAGCAGACGCTGCGCCTCTGTCGGGATTTTATGGAGCAAGCTCCGCAGGCGCTCTCGTATATGTTGAGCGCGCTCGATTTCTATCTGGGCCCGACGGCTCAGATTGCTATCATTGGGGCTAAGGGCGATCCGCGGGTGCAGCGATTTGTCCAAACAATTCGCGCGTGCTTCCTGCCGAACAAGGTCATCGCGGTAAGCGAGCCAGATGACGCTGCGGATGCGGTGCTCATCCCGCTCGTGCGGGAAAGAAGCCTGGTAAACGGTGCCCCGGCGGTCTATCTCTGTCAGGACTCCTCATGCCGCGCGCCGATCACAGAGATTACGGAATTGGAGAAGGCCCTTGGCTCAAGCTTCGCTTGACCAGACTTCGTCTGGACTGTTCGCCGTGCCGCCTGCGGCGGCACGATGAACGGCAAGCGAAGCTTGCAGACGAAGTCTGGCTGGGAGA
>JAILZC010000312.1 GCA_023512665.1 Candidatus Bipolaricaulota bacterium
GGATACGGGAGCATAAGTGCGAGCCGTTCTTCCTGTTTCTGCATTACTGGGACCCGCATACCCCGTACGTGCCTCCGCCGCATTATGCGGAGCTGTTTTACGAGCGGGGCCGCGATCCGTTCGACCGCGCCAATACGAGTATGGAAGCCGCTTACAATCATGCGGCTTATCCGTTTTTCAAGCATCATCATTACGACAAGCTAGGACCGGTCACGGATGCCGATTATGTGAGCGCGCTCTACGATGCGGAAATCCGTTATTTGGACGACCGGCTGCGCGAGCTCGTCTCCGACGAGATTGGCGCTGAAAGGCCGCTCTTGCACCGGCGGGTCGCCCGCGCGTTGGAGCGGCTCTACGCGCCAGAACTCGCAAGCTGCTCCGGGCAGCTAGCCTACCACTACGATCGCGCTGGGGAGTTTTCAGCTGTCTTGCGCTATGCTTCAGAAGCCCTAGAGCAAGCTGCTAGACAGTACTATTACGACGAGGCGCTGCAGATGGCAGAGATCGGCCTGCGGGCTGCAACCAAGCTCGCCCGCTCAGATAGCGCTTTCAGAATTCTACTCAGGCGCATAGAGATCTATCATCGGCTGGGGAGGCGTTCCGAGCAAGAGCGAGATATCAAGGCCCTTTTTGCGCTGCAGCGAGAGCTCAAAGAGAGACTCACACTATCTCTACAAGCTGAAGCCTACCGAGCGCGAGCGGTCTTCTGTCGGGCTGTCGGCCGCTATAATGAGAGCACCAAAGCGGCCCTGCAGATGCTGGCGCTCCTCCAACGATCAAAGGATCGCGCAGGAGAAGTAAAAGCCCTACTGTTGCTGGGGTCATGTTACTGGGTGTGGGGGCGATATGGTCAAGCTCGCGTATACGCCGAGCGCGCTCGCGCCCTCAGCAAAAAGATGGGCGACCGAGAAAGCCTAGGAGATGCCCTACACTTGCTGGGACAGATCAACGCCCATACCGGAATGTATCATGATGCTTTGCGCTACTATCGCTCCGCCCTCCAAGTCCGCCGCAAGATTGGAGACCAGTCCGGGATCGCCTATTCAACTAACAATCTCGGCAACCACTATCGCGCCGTGGGAGAATATCAAAAAGCTTTGGATGCGTATAAACAGTCTCTGCTGCTCTATGAAGAGATCGGCAACGAGCAAGGGCGAGGGCGCGTCCTGAGCGACATGGCCGATTTGTATTGTAAACTTGGCAGCTATGAAAAGTCTTTGCAATATGCGCAAGAAGCCTTCGAGATTCAAGAGGCCGTCCGAGATTTGGACAACAAAGCGCAGACCATCATAGTGAGGGGGCAGGCGCTTGAGGGCCTCGGACAGCTGAAGAAAGCTTTAAAGTGTTACCAACGGGCTCAAGCTCTCTTTGAGCGCGTGCGAGATGTGCGGGGAGACTGTCATGCCCTCAACAGCATCGGGTCAGTGCAGAGCAAGCTCTCTCAAGCCGATCAAGCCCTGCGCTCATACGCGATGGTGCTCTCTCGGCTGCAAGCTATTGAGGCGCGCGACGTTCAAGTTGAGTGTCTTACCGGCATGGGGCTTGTCTATCTGCAGCGCAGACAAAAAACCAAAGCCCTCGCCTGTACGCAACAAGCCATTGAGCTTTTGGAGAGCGGGATCGGTCATGTAGCTCCTCAGCAGACTTACTTTGTGCATTCTCAAACATTGCGGGCGAATGGGCACTTCGTGAAAGCGAGAGAATATTTACAAAAATCTTACGAAGAGCTGATGCGCCGTGCCCGCAGCATTCGCGACCGTGAGCTGCGCGAGAGCTTTCTCAGCCGTGTTGAGACGAATCGCGCCATCTTCCATGCTGTCTCATTGACCTCCTCAAGCAAAATGATTATCATAAACGGTAATGAGGAGGAGAGACCATGAGCTTTGTGCTTCCTGATGACATCTTGCAAGCCGCTCGTATGAGCGAAGAAGAACTGCGACGGGAGCTAGCCCTCTTGCTCTTCCAACAAGAAAAGCTCTCCTTGGGCAAGGCGAGCCAATTGGCACAGATGACAAGACTGGAGTTCCAACACCTCCTGGCCAGCC
>JAILZC010000313.1 GCA_023512665.1 Candidatus Bipolaricaulota bacterium
CCCTGGCCCGCCAGCCGGATCAACTGACCCTCGCGCACGCCGCGCGGAATCTGTACCTCGAGTGTGCGCGTCTCGACCGTGACGCGGCCGTTGGCGTCGAGTTTCGGCACGCGCAGGCTGATCGTTCGGCGCGCGCCGCGCCACGCGTCTTCGAGGTCGAGCACGACCTTCTAGGGCAGCTCGTAACGCTCCACTGACGCTTTGACGTTCACCGCGTCGCCATTCCCGCATCCCCGTCGGCAGGCACGGGGCCTGCCGCTACCGCATCATCCTTGCCCTGCTGTCCTAGCTGGCTGGCGCGTCCAGGTGATCGAGACAGGGGAAACGGGAGCGTGCGCTCCTAACCCCCCTTCTCCTTCGGGGTGGTGTCCCCATTGTCGGTGGAGCTCTCCTCCGGCTGCTCCGGCATAAAGTCCTTGAAGAGGTGGCCGAACAGATCGCCGATCGTGGTCCGGTCGTCGGAGCGCTGCTTCTGGGAGAAACTCTCGTACGCCTTCCGGTCCTGCTTTTCCTCGGCCTGGCGCAGCGACAGCACGATCCGCCGCTCGCGCGGGCGCACCTCGATCACCATTGCGCACCGGCTCTCGACGATTCGTGAATCTGATAAGATTATCGTGTTGCACAAGGGCGTGGTAGTCGATCAGGGCACGCACGAAGAGCTGTTAGCCCGCAAAGGGCTCTACCATGCGCTCTACACGTTGCAGTTTGCTGAGACAGTCAAGGTGCCGGATGCTGAAGCATCCGTCTGAGCAGATGAAGCCCACTGAATGGGGCTTTCATCTGCTGAGCCGGCGACTTCAGTCGCTGGCACCGAAAGGAGGACTCATGCGCACAATGCTTTCTGTCGTTCTCGGAGTCGCTCTTGCGAGCTGGGGGATGGCCCAGCCGTCGCTGACGTACCCGTTTCAAGTTTACACAGATATAGCGTACTATGAAGGACCCGACGCCCATCCCATCAAGCATCGGCTCGATCTCTTCGTCCCTGAAGGGCTGAAGGACGCGCCCGTGCTGATCTTCGTGCACGGGGGTGGCTGGACTTGGGGCGATAAGAATCTCTACTCGTTCATCGGCCGGGCGTTCGCCGAGCAGGGCTTTGTGACTGCTGTGATCAACTATCGCTTGAGCCCGCAGGTGCAGCACCCAGCACACATTGAGGACGTCGCGCGGGCGTTTGTCTGGGTTTATAGAAATATCGCTCGATACGGGGGCACCCCTGAAAAGATCTTTGTAATGGGGCATTCGGCGGGGGGACATCTCACAGCCCTGCTGGCTCTTGACGAAAAGTATCTCCAAGCCCACGGGCTGACGCTCGCAGCAATCAAGAGCGCGATTCCTATCAGCGGCATCTACGATGTGACCCCAATGCTCACTCTCTATCGCACGGTCTTCGGCGCCGACCCAGAACAACGATGGGATGCCTCGCCCCTCGCGCACGTCGGCCCCAATAAGCCGCCGTTTCTCATTATGTACGCCCAGTTTGACTTCCCCGGCTTCGATGCCCAAGCGCGACGGTTGCTCTCGCTGCTGAGAGAATACGGGAACGAAGCCGCGCTCGTGGAGATCCCCAACCGGGATCACGTGACGATCATTTTCAATATTGGGGAACCCAACGACCGAACAACGCAAGAGATTCTAAAATTTTTACAGAGCCGCTGAGCGCCGGCTGCTCAAGTAAATCCCGAGTAAGATCAGAGCGCCTCCGACGGCCTTGAGCGCCGTCACGGGCTCGCCGAGCAAAAGATACGCGAGCACCGTCGAGCCCACGGGCTCGCCTAAGATGATCACGGCGACCGTGCTTGCTGCTAGATGCTTCAATGCCCAGTTGAAGCTCGTGTGCCCGATGAGCTGCGGGCCGAGGGCTAGCAAGACGAGCCAGAGATACGTCTCTTGAGGAAAGCCCACCAGAGGCTGCCGCAATAGCAATGCCGTCACGAGCAAAACAATCGCTGCCGCGCCGTAGACTAAGAAGATATACGTCAACAGATCCGTATGCGCCCGCAGGCGCCGCCCTATCAACAGATACGCCGAAGCCATCACCGCACCCA
>JAILZC010000314.1 GCA_023512665.1 Candidatus Bipolaricaulota bacterium
CCCCCCTCTCCCACAAGGGGCGCGGTCACCCCCTCACCCCCCCGGCCCCCCTCTCCCACAAGGGGAGAGGGGGGAGCGGACTCCCCTCCACCTTGATGGGGGAGGGGTCGGGGGTGGGGGTGTAAAGAGAGCGAAACCGCATAAGCGACAATCTTTGCCCGCAGTCCGTCATCAGCTTCGTTCCACACATCGTCGGCGAAGGGCTTGAGGTCCCAGGCGGTATAGGTCAGTTCCAGCACCCGCGGCACAATGAAGGCGAGATCGGCGGGGGTGTAGGCGGTGGGCGGGAGGACGGGGAGTTGACGAAGGATGAAGAAAGTGAGATGCGTCCCACCAATTTTCTGGCGCAATGCCCAATCAAAAATCAGGACATTGAGATTGGCTAGAAAACACGAGAGATGAATAGCCGAAATCTCACCAGTAAGGACTATAGGCATCGTATGTCCTACCCCCACTCTGGGCAGCAAGCTGAAAATGGCAGTGCGTTCGTTAGTGGCATTAGTAACATCACGAAACCCCACCAACCATCCCCGCTGCCAGTCGCCCAGGCGCTTCGTTACCTCTTCAGCGGGCGCCCAGTACCAGGGCAGAACGACGAAGTGCGGATCGGCGTGCTGGCGCTCGTCGGGGGTGGGCAGTTGGGTGCTGGAACGCGAATCCACCCCTTCATACGTGCCGTAGCGGTGGTCGTAGTGCCAGATCATTTTGGCTTCGTAGAGTGGGAGGTAGATTTCACTCCCCTCACCTCTGCCCCCCTCTCCCACAAGGGGCGCATTTGCCCCCTCACCCCCCCGGCCCCCCTCTCCCACAAGGGGAGAGGGGGGAGCGGACTCCCCTCCACCTTGATGGGAGAGGGGTTGGGGGTGGGGGTGCACAGGGTGGGGGTGCACGGGGTGGGGGTGCAGAGCCTCGCGGATTCGATCCAGCGCCTGCGCCAGGTCGTGTTCGACCATTTCTGCGGGAATCCGCACGAATCGCAAACCCAGCGACTCCAGCAGTTTTTGACGCCTTTCATCCGCTTCGCGCTGATGTTCGTGGATTCCTCCGTCAACCTCGACGATCAACCGCTCAGAATGGGCGTAGAAGTCGACGACGAAGGGACCGATGGGTTGCTGCCGCCGAAACTTGACGCCTTCCAGTTTCTTGCCCCGTAGTGCATTCCAGAGAATAGCCTCACTTGGGGTAGGGGTTTTGCGGAACGTCCGGGCAACCTCCACCATCAGGCGACGGAGAGTTTCAGGGATATTCCAGCGCATTGGTTGATCTGCGGAATCCTGGTCTTCCGCTTCTCCCGATCCCGCCAGGGGCGCGGTCACCCCCTCTCCCCCCCAGCCCCCCTCTCCCACAAGAGGAGAGGGGTGCATGCTCCCCCTTGTGGGAGAGAATCGAGGGTGTCGAGTTGACAGGGCAAGTGCACGGGAACTGGCCCCAGGCCCCATCCCCTCTCCTGCAAGGGAAGAGGAGTGAACGGTTACTCGCCCTGTTAGACTGGAGGGGTGATTCTCATCGTTCTTCGTTCCGTGGGGTGAAGCGATGGATTCTCCTCCTCGATCATCGTTCCGTTGCGCTTGACCAGCCGATAAGTCACCTGGCGCTTGCCGCTCGTTCCTTCGCGCAGCGTCTTCTGTTCCCCGGCCTTGATGTCGTCGCTCTTGCGAATCTCGACGGGCGGATCGATATCCTCGATCTGCGTCACTTCCTCGATCGATTGGACGTTCAGCACCGGGTTGTTCTGGGTCAGATCCAGCACGTCGCCGACCTTGATGACGTCGTCCTCGATCCACGGATTGTTCGCGTAGATGACGGCGATCGGCACGTTCATCTTCTGGGCGATGCAGCCGACGCAATCTCCGGCCTTCACCGTATAGGTGACCTTGTTCGGATTGCCCGTCGTCAGCTTCTTGTACACTTCGTCCGGATCGCTTAGCTGCGCCGGATCGATATCAGCCGGCGCCGTCGTCACCTGCTCCTCGAAGGAGACCTAATTGACGACGCGCTACGGCGCCTCTTCCTTCTCCGCGTTTTAGGCCATCGCC
>JAILZC010000315.1 GCA_023512665.1 Candidatus Bipolaricaulota bacterium
CCTTGGGCTTTGACCGAGAGTAAGTCTGTTTTACTGCCGGGGACGCGCAGCATATCCCCAAAAGAGCAAAAAATAACTTCCGGGCGTGAGGCGATCTCGATCGCTTTATCTATGAGCTCGACAGGGGTGACGCAGACGGGGCAGCCTGGCCCGTGCACGAGAGTTATCTCTTTAGGCAGCAGCTCGTCTATCCCGAACTTGATGATCGCGTGGGTCTGGCCGCCGCAGACCTCCATGATCGTCCAGGGCCTTGTCACGGTCTGGGCGATCCGGCGCGCGTAGTGTTGGGCGAGCTTGGCGTCGCGATATTCATCAATGAATCTCATTTGACTTTGGAGACCGGCTGGTCGGGGTGAGCGGGATTTGGGATTAAGCGTCGGTTGACGCGGTCCACAAAAAGATCGAGCTTCTCCAGAGCCGTCTGCCCAATGATCACTTCGTCTCCTAAGACGAGGGCGTTCTCCAGCTCCTCGCGATCGAGGACCCGCAAGGTGAACGCTTCAGTCAGACCTACGATATCGAGCCGCCCGTCAGCATACTCAGCGACACGCTGGCCAATGATAGCTAGCCCAAGGCGCTCCACAACGTGAGGGGGCAGAATGCAGCGCACCGCGCCGGTGTCTACCAGAGCGTCGGCTTCGTAGGAGCGGACCTGCTCGGGTTTGAGCATCCCGCGCCGCACGAGGGCTTCGTCTATGGCGTTGGTCAGCTTGGCCTTCACTTGCACTTCACCCATAGCACTACAATTGTAGTGCTCGATGGGCTTGCTGTCCAGCGCCTCTGCTTCTTCATCTTCTCCCCTCACTCCTAATCTCTCCGAGAGAGAAGATTAGGAGTGAGGGGATGAAAAAAGTCTAATAGAGCGTGTATTGGAACCCCAGGCTCAGCCCCCAACTGGGCTCCTCGAAGCCCGTCCCCCAACTCGTCTCCACCCGCACAAGCGTATTGAGAGCCGTAGAGACGCGCAGATTGAGGGTGACCGCGATTGCATGGAGCTGGGTCATCCCGGTGGGGCTCTGCCGCCCCGAGAAGCTATAGAGGGCCGCGAGCGCCGCTGTGGGGGAGAGCATACGATTGTAGCTCGCTGAAGCTGTCAGGCGCGCATGGCCGGTGAAGGGGAGATCTGCTTGCCAGAGGGCATTGGCGAGGAGGCCGCTGTCGGCGTCGAGGGCGCGAGCTAGATTTGAGGCGATTTGAATGACCGCGCTGTTGGTCCCCGTGGGGTCGAAGACTTCGTAGCCCGCCGAGGCCGTGATGTCGAAGCCGCAGAAGCGCCGGCTCTCATCGCTGAGCACGCTCTGGAGCGCGAGCACGCCCCGCACCCCCAAGGTCGTCCCCAGGGCTTTTTCGATCTCTTCCAAGACACCCGTTAAGCCCAGCTCCGCGCGCCGCCCGATGATCTGAGCGATCTCATTGAGCTGATCCTGCGAGAGCGGCCGCGCGATGATCTTCTCTTGCTGGAGGGCTTCGGAGACCTTGACGGCCTTCGCTAAGGGTGTGACGTCGCGGAAGCGTCCCCAACCTCCGCCGCCAAGCAACGTGACAGCAAGATCGGCCTGCCCTGGCACACCACTCGAGGCTAATCCTCCAAAGAGAAAGAGATTTTCATCTAAGTAGCGGCGCAGATCGGCCGAGCTCGCTATAGATATATCAAAGCGAACAGCTTGTCCAAGCTCCAGGCGCGCCGTCCCCTCCAAGCGATAGCCCCACTCCGGCTCGGCCAGCCACGAGACCCCTTGCACAGCTAGGTGCCCCACGCTGACGTTGCCGCGATCATCGAGATAGCTATCGTCAAAGTAACGATAGTCTCCACTAATGTTGATGGCGAAGAGCTCATTGCGCGGGGGAGTGTAGTCGCAAGATGTTGACGCCTTGAGCCCATACCAACCCACCGGAAACTACAAAAGACACGACAAGAACGCCGAGAGCAGTTCTCATAAGCAGCACTCCTTTCTTTTTTTCTTTAGCCATAAGCACCTTGAGTCTATCACAAACAGCGCGCGAAAGTCAAAACGCGCTGAATCAGAT
>JAILZC010000032.1 GCA_023512665.1 Candidatus Bipolaricaulota bacterium
GGCACCAAGGCCGTCGTCATCCGGGGACGATTGGAATCCGAAGTCTTCGAGGCGGCTGAGACCGACGAGGAGCGCCGCGCGTTCAGGGAAGAGCTGGGCATTGAAGAATCTGGGCTGGATGCGCTGGTGCGTGCGGGGTACGAGATTTTGCACCTCGTGACGTTCTACACGACCGATGGGCCGGAGGTGCGCGCCTGGACGGTGCCCAAGGGGACGCACGCGCCGCAGGCGGGCGCGAAGATCCACACGGATTTTGCGGAGCGTTTCGTGCAGTGCGAGGTCGCCCGCTGGGATGAATTGATCAAAGAAGGTTCTCTTCACAAGCTTCGGGAGTTAGGGCATCTGCACCGTCACGGCGAACGATACGAAGTCCAAGACGGCGATGTCATTCACTTTGTCGTGGCGTAGTCCGGAGTTTTTCTGTCAGGGCGCGCTCGACGCACTTGGGGACGAAGCGTGAGACATCTCCGCTGTAGCTTTTCACCTGTCGGACGATGCTCGAGCTGATGAACGAGAAATCTCGGCTGGTCATGAGATAGACGCTCTCGAATGCCGGGTCTAAGTCTCGGTTGGTGAGGGCCAACTGAAATTCGTACTCAAAGTCGGTGCTTGCCCGAAGCCCTCTCACAACAGCTTGGACGCCCAGCTGGCGCGCGAGATCTACTAACAACCCATCGTGGGCGATCACTGTGATCTTGTCGTCAAGGCCCACTTCACGCAGGGCTTCTTTGACGAGCTGGTAGCGCTCTTCGAGCGAGAAGAGCATGGGCTTAGTGGGGTTTCTCATCACGGCGACGATGAGTGCATCGAAGATCTTTTTGGCGCGTTTGATGATATCAATATGCCCGTAGGTGATAGGGTCGAAGCTGCCAGGGTAGAGTGCTTTGGTCATAACTGTATCATACTCGTTTACAGTGGGCTTCGTCCAATAGCTCAAGCCCTTTGCCAAAGTGACATATATGTCATATAATAAGCACGGGGGTAGTTATGAAGAAGACCATGATTTATTTAGAGGAAGAGCAATTTCTGCTGCTGCGGAAGCGGGCACAGGCGGAAGAGCGCAGCATGGCTGAGCTGATTCGTGAGGCGGTGAGCCGTTACTTGAAAGGTGATTCTTCGAAGGACGATTTCTTCTCCTTCGTAGGCATCGGAGAAGGCCCCAAGGGAGAAGCCGCTTCTGAAGAGGCGGAAGAGCTCATAAAGCAGCTCTTCAGCAAGAGAACCGCGTCATGATCCTTGTAGACACGGGCGCCCTCTACGCTCTTACGGATAGGAACGATAAGAATCACCGCCAAGCCAAGAAATTCTATGGTTCAATAGTTGGCCAGGAGATTCTCGCTATTTCCCTGCCGGTGCTGACCGAAAGCTGGCTCCTCTTGGAAGCGCGGTTAGGTCGCTCTGTGGCTAACAAAGTCTGGGAGGCAGTTCACAGAGGGGTCTTTGAACTCTTAGAGTTGGAGCGGGAAGACTTCAAGGCGGCCCTAGAGATTGAGCTGGAGTATCAAGATGCAGGCTTCGGTTTTGTGGATGCCACGTGCTTTGCCTTGTGCGAGAAGTACAAGATCAGAAAGGTCTTCACGTATGATCGAAAGCATTTCTCACTGTACCGTCCACGCTTCACCTCTCATTTAGAGTTGTTGCCATCTTAGGAGGAGAATGAGTCGCCGGGCGCAAGCTTAAAACTCCGTGCCCAGACGCGCCTTGATCCCACGATCAAACGGGTGCTTGATCTTGCGGACTTCTGTCACTAAATCTGCGATCGCTTCGATCTCGGGGAGTCTCTTGTGGCTCCCCGTCAGCACACACTCCGTGTGGGGCGCTTTGCCCTTCACCACGCGAATCAAATCTTCAGAAGAGATCACGCCCATCTGCACGGCGTAGAGACATTCATCAACGATGACCATGTCATACTGCCCCGAAGAGAGGGCGCGCGCCGTTGCTTCTAAGGCTTGGCGTCCGGCTTCAATGTGCCCTTCGGTGGGTTTGCCGATGAGCCATTCGGGCATCCCGTAACGCTCAAACGAGAAGTTCTCAAAGCGCTTGAGGGCCTTCAGCTCGCCGTACTCCTCAAACGCCTCGACGCCCTTGATGCCCCCTTTGAGAAACTGAATGAGATGGACGCGAAACCCCCGCCCCAGGGCGCGCAGTGCCATCCCCAACGCCGCCGTCGTCTTGCCCTTGCCGTTCCCCCACCACATCTGCACCAAGCCCAGCTTGCTCGTGCTCGTCATCTACGCTCCCTCCCATCGGATGAATGAGTCTGCCGGCGCCAGCCCAGAGAAAATCTCTGGGTGAATGATCTCAGCTAAGATCTCTAAGCCCGTCACGATGCGTGGGCCAGGACGGTTAAAGTACGCCGACGCCTCGACGATGAAGACCCGATCGTTCTTGACAGCCGACAGCTCCTCCCACCCCTCGCGCTCCGTGAGGAGATCCATCTCGCGCAGCGTGCGCTCGATGGAAAACCCGCAGGGCATCAGCACTACAATATCTGGGTTGTACTCCCGCACTTCGGGCCATTCGACAGAGTATGAGGGCTCGCCAATCTCGCCGAGCCAGTCCTCGCCCCCGGCGTATTCCACCATCTGCGGCACCCAGTGCCCGGCGATCATAATGGGCTCCAGCCACTCAATGCAGCAGACTGTGGGGCGCTCTGTGAGCTGCTCGGTCTTGGAACGGATGCGCGCGACGCGCCGCCGCAACTGGGTGACGGCCTTCTGGGCTTGAGCCGTCTTCCCTGTCACTTCCCCGACGGTCAAAATATTCTCAAAAATATCTTCTATAGTGTGGGGCTCGAGCGAGACGATCTTCGGATGGCTGTGTAAGAGCTTTACAGCGTGGCGCACGTCGTCGAACGACGGCGCGCAGACCTCGCACAGCTCTTGGGTCAAGATAATATCGGGCTCTAATTTCTGCAAGAGCTCAGCGTCTATGTGATAGACGCTCAGCCCGCTGTGAATCCGCTCGCGCACGATCTGATCTATCTCGGCGCTGGGCATCTCCGAGTGCACGACGGCTTGGCTGAGCTTGGGTTTTTTTAAGACTTCCGGTGGCCAGTCGCAGTCGTGCGAGACTCCAACGACAAAGTCTCCCAGCCCAAGCTCGTAGACGATCTCCGTGGCACTGGGCAAGAGCGAGACAATCTTCATCGCTGACTCCTTACGGGGACGATATAGAGATCTCCTGTGCCGTTGACGATGCGCACTTTCGTTCTGAAGACACGCTCGATCAGCTCGGCAGTCAAGATTCGCTCCGGCTCGCCCACGGCGAGCACGCGGCCTTCGCTCAAGAGTGCGACACGATCAGTATAGCGCAGCGCGAGATTGAGATCGTGCAGCGAGACGAGCACCGTCAGATCTCTCTGAGCTAACGAGCGAATGAGCTCCATGATCTCGATCTGATAATTGAGATCGAGATGGGCCGTGGGTTCGTCTAGAAGCAAGACTTTGGGCTCCTGGGCCAGGGCGAGCGCGATCCAGACGCGCTGGCGCTCCCCGCTGCTTAAACTCTGAATCTTTCTCTCAGAGAATTCGAGCGTGTGCGTGAGCTCCAGAGCGCGAGTTATGACTTCGGAGTCTTTTGAGGAGAGCCGTTGCCAACGCTCTCGATGGGGCAATCGCCCCAGCTCGACGATCTCTCTGACGGTGAAGTCGAACGAGCACGAGATCTCTTGTTCGAGAGCTGCGAGTTCGCGGGCCAGCTCTCTTGGAGAGAGCTCCGTGAGCCGACGACAATCGAGATAGATCGCGCCAGCTTCGGGAGCGAGCCTTCCAGAGATCGCACGCAAGAGCGTGGTCTTGCCAGAGCCGTTGGGCCCCACCAGCCCAAAAACCTCACCGGGGACGACCTCTATATTCAGATCGCGCAGCACTAAGCATCCGTCGTAGCCCAACTGCACGTCTTGCAGACGAATCATAGCGAGGCTCCCAGCTGCGCCCGCCGCCGCAATAAGAACAAAAAGAACGGCGCGCCTAGCAGCGCCGTGATGATCCCGATGGGCAGCTCTGCCGGGGCGAGCACCGTGCGGGCGAGTGTGTCACAGAGCGTAAGCAAGATCGCTCCGCCCAGCGCCGACGCGGGCAGTAACACCCTGTGATCCGGCCCGACGATCAGTCTTAATATATGGGGCACGATCAGCCCCACAAACCCGATCGTCCCTGAGACAGCGACAGCCACAGCCGTGAGCGCCGTCACGGCGACGAGCAAGATTTTTCGTAAGTGTCTTGGCTCGATGCCCAGGTGCGCGGCCATCTCTTCGCCGAGCGCCAGCGCGTTGAGATCGCGCGCGAAGAGCATGAGCACCGCCCCGGCTATTATAAGCACGCCCAACAACCCAAAGACATAGAGCCATTGGGCGCCGCCCAGCCCGCCTAAGATCCAGAAGATCAACCGTCGCGCGTCGTGAGAGGCCCCGCTGTAAAAGAGCAAAAAGCTCGTGATCGCCGAGAAGAGCGCCGCCAGTGCTACCCCAGAGAGGATGAGCGCGTAATTGTCGAGCTGGGCCCAGCGCGTCTGGGCGATACGATAGACGATCGCGACGGCGAGCACGCAGCCCACAAGCGCCCCCAACGGCACTGCTCCCCAGTAGATATCAAGATGGAGCGCGATTACTAGGGCTGCTCCGGCGGTCGCTCCACTCGCAATTCCCAACAGATACGGATCGGCTAACGGGTTGCGAAAGAGCCCTTGCATCACAGCGCCGCAGAGCGCCAGCACCCCACCGACTAAAGCCGCCAAGAGCACCCTGGGAAGCCGAATCTGCAAGAGAATGAAGGCGTTGGTCGAGTCCACGGGCTGGCCTACAAAAAGAGCGATCATATCGCTCAACGGTATAGAGACCGCACCGAGGATCGCGCCTAGGCCAAGCGCGACCGGCACGAGCGCTCCCAGTAATCCCAGCCAACTTTTGGTGTGGCGCATAGCTTGAGACCTAACCCCCCGACCCCCTTCACCCTCACCCCCGTCCCCTCTCCCCTCAGAGGGAGAGGGGAGCACAGGGGTGAGGGGAGGGGCTGGGGGAGAGGTCACCGGTTCGGATGCAGCAAGTCCGCAACGGTCTTGATCGTCTGGGCGATGCGCGAGCTGACCCACTGCGACGCCTTGATCCCGTAGACGCGCTTCTCGCGCACGGCTTTCACTTGTTGGAGAAGGCGATTCTCCGTGATCAAGGGAATAAGAAACGGGTCCGTGAAGATCACGCTCGGATCGCGCTTGACGATCTCCTCAAAGCTCACTTGCTTGTAGTCGGCGACGTCGGGGAAGATATTGATGCCCCCGGCGCGCAGCACGACCTCGTTCTCCGGGGTGCCGCGCCCCGCGGCAAACGGCGGCTGCTCCCCCGACGGATAGAGAATCGCCACAGTCGGCTTGAACCGATCGAGCACCGCCCCTTCGGTGACCACGATCTCTTCGGCGATCTTCCCGATGAGAGTATCGGCTCTCTTGGTGTCGCCTTCAATCACTAAGTTCACCGAGCGAATCGTCCGAAAGATCTCAGTGACGCTGTCAATCGCTCCGCTGCCAACTTTCCCAAGAGAAACGACAATCAGTCCGGCGCGCTCGAGCGTCTCGCGCACCGCGCCGATCGCCCCGAAGACGACGTCGGGCTTGAGCGAGATAATAATCTCTGTATTGGGGTTAAAAATCGGCCCGACGCGTGGGACGTTCGCCACTTCTTTGGGGTTGTCCGCCGACTCGCTCACCCCAACAATCCGATTGAGCGCCCCAAGATCAATGAGGATCTCCGTATAGAGCGGCGTCCCGGCGACGACGATCCTCTCAGGGCGCTTGGGGATCGTGATCGCCTTGCCTCGGTCATCCGTCACCGTGACGGGATAATCCGCCAACGACGGCCAGACCAGCCCAAACAAAACAAGCGCGAAGACTGCTACGACCTTCCACCGCCTCCAACGCATAGGTTCTTCCTCCTTTAGAAGCCCCTCACCCCCGTCCCCTCTCCCTCAGAGGGGAGATAGGGGTGAGGGTGGGTTATGAATGCGATACCAACGCCCACAGGGCAGCCCACAGCCCGCGCGCCGCGGCTCCCTTGTCCGGCCCGAAGACTATAATGATCAGATCTCCGTTTTTGAGACTGGGGAACGCGCATTCGAGTATCTCGCTGTCTTTCGGGTTCTGCTTGGCGAGCGCTTCGCGCTCCTCGATAAAGCAAAGCGCCCCCTGGCGCTTGGCCAGAAAGAGCGCCGCTGAAGCGCCCTCGCGAACGGCAATATCCCGGTAGAGCCAGGTTGAGAAGCCATCCGCAGCCCCACGCACGTGCGCCATTCGCCCATAGCGATCGAGCATCAAGTTTTTGAGCTGAGCCTCGCGGACATCTATGATCGCGCCCAGCTTCTCCGAGAGAAACCGCCGCCCGCGCGCCGTGAGCGCCGTGCCCAATTTCGAGAACGAGACGAGCTTGTGCGACTCAAGCTTCTCCAGCTCGGTGCGCACCACGCTCTCGGTCAGCCCCGTGCGGGCTTGGAGCGTGCGCCGCCCCACGGGGGCGTCTCTCAGCTCGTAGAGCAACTGGTATGCGATATGCTCGCGCACGGACGCGACGGCGTGGGATGCCATCTCCCACCTCCGAGGCCATTCTACACCCTCCGAGGGCAATGTGCAAGCTCCCGCTTCTCATGCGATTATTTGACAAAGCGCGTGAGCACGGTTATAGTAGTAGGCTACGCTTGGGAGGGTGACATATATGAGACACACAACCCGCCGCGAGATTCTCTCTGAAGATACCGGCAGTCCCTACTACGAGCTGCGCAAGTACCCGGAGCCGACCGTCTGTTCAAGCTGCAGCTTGGTCTATCACAAGGGGCGCTGGACGAACGGGCTGGCCGCTCCCGCCGGGGCGAATCGAGAGCTCTGCCCGGCGTGCAAGCGCGTGCAAGACCGCAACCCCGGCGGCGTCGTGTATCTTAACGGCGCGTACTTGCACGCCCGCCGAGAAGAGATCCTCAACACCGCGAAGAATCAAGAGAGATTAGCCCGCGAACAGCGCCCTCTCCAACGCATCATGTGGATCAAACCCAATGGGGATGGGCTGGAGATCGCCACGACAAATTTTCACTTAGCCCGTCGCATCGGGGAAGCCATTCATCAGGCTCACAAAGGGGAGTTAGACATCAAGTACTCAGAGGGGGATCGCTTTGCCCGCGTCTACTGGCACCGCGACGACCAACCAAAACCCAATAAAAGATAATGTCCATCCGTGATGAGAGCGTCTGGGCTCTCTTAGAGGGATTTTCGGCGGCGACGCCCACCCCCGGCGGGGGCAGTGCAGCGGCTTTTGTGGGAAGTGTCGCAGCTTCCCTTGTAGCAATGGTCGCGGGATTGACCGTCGGCAAGAGGGCGTATCAGTCCGTCGAGCCGGAGATGCAACGCATTCTTTCCGAAGCGACTCAGCTCCGCGATGAACTCCTCGAGCTTGCTGAGCGAGACAGCGAAGCGTTCAATGCTGTGATGGCGGCGTACAAGCTCCCCAAGGAGACAGAGTCAGACCGCGCGGCGCGAGAGCAAGCGATCCAAGCGGCGCTCAAGGGCGCGACCGAGATCCCCTATCAGACGGCGCTGCGCTGCTCTCGTGTGTTAGAGCTTGCGGAGGTTGTCGTGACTCGAGGGAACAAGAGTGCGCTGAGCGACGGGGGCGCGGCAGCAGCTCTCGCTGAGAGCGCTCTGCAAGCGGCTTTGCTCAATATCGCGATCAATCTCGCCTCGCTCTCGGACGAGACCATCAAGCTCGAGGTCACCCGCGTGAACCTGCTGTTCACGGTGACGGACCGCCGCGGCCGCTTCGTCAAAAACCTTTCCAAAGACGACATTGACGTCATCGAGAACAAACGCCGGCAGAACATCATCGAGTTTGTCAGCGAGTCGAACATCCCGCTGCGGATCGCGATGCTCGTCGACGTCAGCAATTCGATCCGTCAGCGCTTCCGTTTCGAGCTGGAGGCGGCGGGCGAGTTCCTGCAAAGGGTGATCCGTCCCGGCGTGGACAAGGCGCTGATTTACGCCTTTCACAC
>JAILZC010000316.1 GCA_023512665.1 Candidatus Bipolaricaulota bacterium
TCCGCCTGGACTGTTCGCCTTCGCCGGCTGAAAGCCGGCGAAGATGAACGTCAAGTGAAGCTTAAGGAGTCCCTATGATCGTCGCCGATCAGAAGCCCATCGAAGAGATCTTGCAGATGCTGGAGCCCTATAAGAGAGTCTTATTTCTAGGGTGTCAGTCGTGTGTCGCGGTCTGCATGGCCGGGGGTGAAAAAGAAGTCGGGCTTTTAGCTTCGGCGGTGCGGCTGGCACGTAAGCAGCAGGGCCGCCCCATCGAGATCACCGAAGGAGCAGTCAAGCGCCAGTGCGACGACGAGTTCAACGAGCCCTGGGCCAAGACTATTGAGCAGCAAGAGGCGGTGCTCTCGCTGGCGTGCGGGGTCGGGGTAAATAAGCTCTCTGAGAGATTCGATCTGCCCATCTTGCCCGCGCTCAACACAAAATTCTTCGGCGAGGTCGAGCGGCAAGGGATCTGGACGGAAGTCTGTGCCGGCTGCGGGAACTGTATTCTGCACATGACGGGGGGCATCTGCCCCATCGCCCGGTGCGCAAAGAATCTCTTAAATGGCCCTTGCGGAGGCGTCCGTGCTGACGGGACGTGTGAGGTCTCTCGCAACGGACCGCGCCCCTGCGCGTGGGTGCTGATCTATGAGCGGTTGGGGAAGCTCAATCGGCGACAAAATATGGAGAATCTCTTCGCGGCCAAAGATTGGTCCTCGGACCGTCACGGGGGACCGCGACAGCGCATCCGCGAGGATATGTTGCTATGAGCGACAGCAATCTCAAGCAGGCTCTCGAATCGAAGAAGTTCGTGGTGACCGCCGAGTGCGGCCCACCCAAGAGCGCCGATAGAAGGGTCATCGAAGAGAAAGCAAAGCTCTTAAAAGACTGGGTGAACGCGGCCAACGTCACCGACAATCAGACGGCCGTGACGCGCATGAGCAGCCTCGCAGCGTGCGCGATCTTAAAATCTTTGGGGCTTGACCCGGTCTTTCAGATTACGTGTCGGGACCGCAATCGCATCGCTCTGCAGAGCGATATCTTGGGGGCGTATGCTCTGGGAATTCGCAACGTGCTCTGTCTGACTGGGGATCATCAATCGTTTGGGAATCATCCCCAAGCCAAGGGCGTCTTCGATCTCGATTCGGTACACTTGATCGAGACGGTGAGAAAGATGCGCGACGAGGGGAAGTTTCTCTCCGGCGATGAGCTGGTAGGCGAGCGCCCTGCGATGTTCATCGGGGCTGTGGAGAATCCGTTCGCGCCGCCCTATGAGTTTCGGGCGTTGCGATTAAAAAAGAAGGTCGAAGCCGGGGCGCAGTTCATCCAGACCCAGATCGTTTATAATATTCAGAGATTTCGGGAGTTCATGGCGCGCGTGGGCGATCTTGGGCTTCTCGACAGAGTCTATATCTTAGCGGGGGTGAGCCCGATCAAGACGCCCGGCGCGGCCAAATACATGCGCGACAACGTGCCGGGGCTCGACGTCCCCACTGAGATCGTCGAACGGATGGAGGCCGCCGGCAAGGGGATCGAAGACAAGAAAGCCAGAGCCGAAGCGTGGCGCCAAGAAGGGATCAAGATCTGCGTTGAGATCATCCAACAACTCAAGGAGGTCGAAGGAGTTTCTGGGGTGCACATTATGGCTATCGAATGGGAAGAGGCCGTGCCGCAGATCGTGCAGAAATCGGGATTGAAGGGCTAATCAAAAAAGGAGGCGATGCCTATGCCCTACGATGCGACGAAGCTCAAGGACTGGCAGATCGCGGATCTCGCCGAGCAGCACCACATCGGCCGGCGGGGGCGGGGCCGCCGCTTCCTGCCGCTCCTTGTCGGACAACGTCCCCGCGCAGCCAGCTTGCTCCACGCCCATTGCACTCCCAGCGGCGCTCCATCCGTCGGTCGCGCTCAGCAGCGCCCGACCGCTTCTGCGCCACGCAAGGGTTCTGGCGAGTCGGGGGTGATGTGAGCGGCGAACGAGCTATCGAGCCGGGCCCGCCGCTCGCCGCCCCGGTCAGTCCACCCGATACGGCTCGGCTTCGTCGTAGC
>JAILZC010000317.1 GCA_023512665.1 Candidatus Bipolaricaulota bacterium
TACTTGTACGTTGTGCGGGTGCGGGGCTTCGATGGCCGAGAGTACATGAGCGAGGTGCGCAAGCTCGTGATTGTGCGGTAGCAGCATACCAGGCGTGCAACAGAACCTAACCCCTTGCCGGCGGCACCGTGTGCAGCCCAGACGAAGCCTGGCTTGACCTAGGCCCTCCAATCTGGTACTTTTTTCATACGATGGCGTGCATCACATTGCTCAGCGACTTTGGTTCAGCTTCGGGATACCCAGCGGCGATGAAGGGCGTGATTCTGTCGCTCTATCCGTCGGCTCAGATTGTTGACATCAGCCACGACGTGGAACGCCATCACATTCGGGCCGGGGCGTTTCTGCTCTGGATGGTCGCGCCCTATTTCCCAGAAAAGACCGTGCACTGCGCCGTCGTTGACCCCGGCGTGGGCACGGCGCGCCGTGCTCTCGCTATCGTTTCGGGAGGACACTTCTTCGTTGGCCCCGATAACGGGCTGCTCATCCCTGCTGCAGGGCGGCTAGGAGAACCAACGATCTACAGCATCGAGAACGAGAAATATCTGCGCACACCGGTCTCGCGGACGTTTCACGGGCGCGACATCTTCGCCCCGGTCGCGGCACATCTCGCTCAGGGTCTCCCTCTCACAGAACTTGGCCCGCCGATCACAGAATATATTAAGCTCTCGTTTGGGGAGGGCCTCCGGCGCGGCCGCATCCTCGAGGGCGAAATTATCTATATTGACTCGTTCGGCAACGTCATCACGAACATAGCGGGAAAGCTCCTTCATGAGTTGGCCCCACCCGGCACCATGCTCGTCGTCGAGGTCTCGCGGAAGGTCGTCTCAGCGCGCTCGGCCCAGACCTACGGCGAGGCCGAACCCAACGAGCTGATCGTCACCGTGGGCAGCCACGGCCAGGTCGAGATCGCCGCCGTTCGAGAGAGCGCCGCCACGCGCCTGCGCGCCCGCCCCGGCGAACCCGTCAGAATCCAAAGACCATAACCCCCTCACCCCTCTGCTCCCCTCTCCCTCAGAGGGGAGAGGGGATGGGGGGGAGGGGGAGAAGGGACTAGAGAAGCTGGAGAGCCTATGGAGAAGATCAACACAGAAGAGATCTTTGCCAGACACCCCTTCGCCCGCACGATCTTAGAGAGACTTGCCCAAGCGGGCTATGAGGCCGTCATGGTCGGGGGGGTCGTCCGCGACGCCGTGCGCGCCCAGCTTGACCCCACGTATGAGTTCGCCCCTGATGAAGTGGATATCGCCACAGCAGCCCATCCCCATGAGATCAAGCAGCTCTTTGCAGACTATAAGATCTTTGAAGTCGGGGAGGCATTTGGGGTGGTGCTCGTCGTCGCGCCCGACGGGCGCCCCTACGAAGTCGCGACATTTCGCACAGAAGGCGAGTACGACGGGCGCTGGCCCGCCACGGTCAAGTTGGTGCGCACCCTGGAAGCCGATCTGCGGCGCCGCGACCTGACGGTCAACGGCCTGGCGGCTACCCTTGATGGGGTCGTCATCGACCGCGTTGGCGGCATCGAGGATCTCAAGGCAAAAATCATTCGAACGATTGGTGACCCTAACACGCGCTTCTCTGAAGATTATCTGAGAATCTTGCGGGCGATTCGCCTGGCGTGCGCCCTTGACGGAACGATCCTCCCTGAGGTCAGCGAGGCAATGCGTCGCCATCGTGAGGGATTAAGAAAGATCTCAGCCGAGCGCGTTCGTGACGAATTTTTGCGAATTCTTGCGACTCGATGCGCTACGAGAGGGATAGGGCTTCTCGACGAACACGGTATCTTAGAGCTCATCGTGCCGGAGCTTGTCCGGTGCAAGGGCGTCCCCCAGCCCGAAAAGTATCACCCCGAAGGCGACGTCTACACCCACACGCTTTTAGCCCTCCAATGCGCCGACAAGCTCGTGCGCGATCCGTTGGTGAAGTTTGCTCTGTTAGTCCACGACGTGGGCAAGCCCATCGCATTGCAGAGGAACAACTATGAGCACGCTGGGGGCCACGAAGTGATCGGGGAGCAGATGGCAG
>JAILZC010000318.1 GCA_023512665.1 Candidatus Bipolaricaulota bacterium
TGGGCCCTGGTAACAATCTCTTGACCCATTACACTCTCCTGCAGGGCTGTCGGTCCGAGAAGAGAGGGTTGACGAGGACCGTCTTGAGGGACTATAATAACGTGCGCTCGGAGAGTAGCGCAGCGGCAGCGCGCTTGGTTTGGGACCAAGAGGTCGCCGGTTCAAATCCGGCCTCTCCGACCACTCTACTATTATGACCGAAGCCCACGAGTACCAATCGCTCTATCGCAAGTGGCGCCCGCAACGCTTTGCCGACGTCGTCCATCAGGAGTACACGGTGCGCACGCTCCAGAACGCGATCCTCTCCAACCAGATCGCTCACGCGTATCTACTAGCCGGCCCGCGCGGCGTGGGCAAGACTTCCATAGCGCGCATCTTCGCCAAGGCGATCAACTGCACCAACCCACAGCATGGTGAGCCGTGCAACCAGTGCGATATGTGCAAGAAGATCACGCGGGGCAATGCCTTGGATGTCATCGAGATTGACGGGGCCAGCAATCGCGGTATTGACCAGATCAGACAGTTACGAGAAGAGGTCAACTTCGTCCACGCCGAGGCCCAGTATAAAGTCTACATCATTGACGAAGTGCACATGCTCACTAATGAAGCATTCAACGCGCTCCTCAAGACGCTCGAAGAGCCGCCCAAGCACGTCGTTTTTATCTTTGCTACGACGGAGCCGCACAAAGTCCCCCTGACGATCATCAGTCGGTGTCAGGCATTTGAGCTCAAGCTCTTGCCGCCGGAGCGGATCGAGAAGCGCCTTCAAGAGATCTGCGAGGCGGAGAAGATCAACGCCAGCCCCAAGGTACTCACGGCTATTTCGTATCGGGCGCGCGGGGCCTTGCGCGATGCTATCGTGATGCTGGAGCAGCTTGCGTCATACAAGGGGGCAGCGCGCATCGAAGAGCACGATCTCTTTGAGATCATGGGGTTGGCCAGTGAGGAGACGGTGCAGGAATTTTTACAAGCCCTGCTGACACGCCAGGGCCGCCGCGCCCTGGAGATCATCGCCGATTTAGCAGAACGGGGCAAAGACTTAGAACTCTTTGTAGACGAGCTGATCGAGCAGACGCGCGACTGGATCATCGCAGCCCTCGATGGACACCCTGTGCCCGCTGAGGCCCGCGTGGAGACGCTCATCGGGCTGAGCACGCAGCTGTTGGGGTTGAAGCGCGAGCTGGGCCGCGCCTGGGAGAAGCGCATCTTGCTCGAAGTAAAAGCCCTGGAGCTGACACAAGCGGTCCCGGGGTTTGAACAGGCTCCCCCACAGCTGTCGGCGGCTGCACCGCCGCGCGAGCAATCAGCCAAAGCGCCCAGGGCTACGAAGAAAGCCCATGCAGAGCCAGAACCGAGTGCAGCGGGGAGTACGCCAGCTCAAGACAAGTGGGCGCAGGTGCTCGAAGAGGTCAAGCGTGAGCGGCGCGGCACGGTGCACGCGCTCCTGCTCGACGGTCAGCCCGTCGAACTCTCTGATACGCTGCGCATCGAGTATGACCTGCAGCATACTTTTCACAAGGAGAGCTTGGAGAAGCATCGCAAATATCTCGAAGAAGTGATAGCGCGGGTGTACGGGCCGCGTCGGGTGGAGATCGCGTTCATGCAGGCAGCGGAATCCCCCACGCGGCGCAAGAGCAAGAGCGCAGAGCTCCGCGAGAAGGCCGAGCTGCTCAAACAAGCGTTCGATGGCGAAATCGTGTCGTAAGCATTAAGGAGGCGCTATGCAATTCCCCGGCGGGATGAAAGAGGCCATGAAGCAGGTCAAGAAGATGCAGGAGCTAATGGAGCAGAAGCAGCAAGAATTGGCGAACCTGCGCGTGGAAGCCTCAGCGGGTGGCGGCATGGTCAAGGTGATCGCCAACGGCAAGGAAGAGATCGTTGATATCGAGATTTCTCAAGAAGTCGTGGACCCCAACGACGTGGACATGCTCGAAGACTTGATCTTAGCAGCGATCAAGGAGGCGCAAGCGAAGTCCAAGGAGCTGGCCCAGCGAGAGATGGCGAGCGTGATGGG
>JAILZC010000319.1 GCA_023512665.1 Candidatus Bipolaricaulota bacterium
CGTCTGCCGTCCGTACAACGCCGACTTCGACGGCGACATGATGGCCGTGCACTTGCCTCTGGGCAAGGAGCCGATCCAAGAGACGCGCGAGATCATGCTCGCCCCCAAAAACATCCTCTCTCCGGCCAACGGCAAGCCCCTGAGCATCCCCACCCAAGACTCGATCTTTGCTTATTACTATCTGTCGCTGCTCGACCCCCAGGGGAAGGGCAAGGGGAAGTATTTCACAAGCTTAGCCGAGGCCGAGCGCGCCTACGAAGAAAAAATTATCTCTCTGCACGCGCCCATCAAGATTCGCCTTGACGGCAAGCTCATAGAGACGACCCTGGGACGCGCCCTGCTCAACACGGCGTTTCCCCCAGACCTGCGCGATTACCAGAAGACGTTCGATTCCGATGCGATCAACGCGCTTATTATGGAGTGCTACTTCAAGCACGGCTTAGACCGCACCGTGCAACTCCTCGACGATCTGAAAGATTTGGGATTTTCGTTCGCGACCAAATCGGGGCTGACGATCTCCGTGCGCGACTGCCTCATACCCCCTGAAAAAGAAGCGATCCTCACGGAGGCCCGCGAGCGCGTGGCCAAGATCAACGAACGCTTCGAGCGCGGGCTCGTTACTGACGAGGAGCGCAAGACCAAAATCATAGAAGTCTGGATGGAGACCGTGGACAAGGTCGCCGACGCGACCATGAAGAATCTCGCAAAGCACCCGTTCAACCCGATCTATATGATCGTCGAATCTGGGGCGCGCGGCAGCAGCACCCAAGTGAAGCAACTCTCCGGGATGCGCGGCCCCATGAGCGACCCTTCAGGAAGGATCATCGAGATGCCGGTCATCTCCAACTTTAGAGAAGGGCTCAACGTCATCGAGTACTTTATCAGTACGCACGGGGGCCGCAAGGGCACCGCAGACACGGCCCTCAAGACCGCCGATTCGGGGTATCTCACTCGACGCTTAGTAGACGCTACCGAAGAGCTCATCGTCAAAGAAGAAGACTGCGGCACGACCGAGGGCATCGAGATTGACCCGCTCTACTACACCAAGCCCCACGAAGTGATGGAGACTATCGAGGAGCGCATCTACGGGCGCGTGCTGGCCCAGGACCTCGTCTTCTTGGGGCAAACCCTGATGAAGCGCGGCGAGGTCTTCGACCGCGAGAAGGCCCGGCACTTCGGCACGCTCACCGCGGAGGTCTCCACGAGCGACCGCGCGTTCTACGACAAAGTCGTGGGCACCAAGGCCGCCCACAGTATTCGCGATCCCAAGACGAATTTTGTCGTCGTCTCCCAAGACGAGACCATCACGCGGGCGCTCGCCGAGAAGCTGCGCGCCCTCAAGATCGAGACGATCCGCGTGCGCCCCATGATCGTCATCCGCTCGCCCATGCGCTGCACCGTCCGCCGCGGCATCTGTCAGCAGTGCTACGGCTACGACCTGAGCACCCACAAACTGGTGCAGTTGGGCACGGCCGTGGGCGTCATCGCCGCGCAGTCCATCGGGGAGCCGGGCACCCAGCTCACCATGAAGACCTTCCACACCGGCGGCGTGGCCGGCATAGACATCACCCAGGGTCTGCCGCGCGCCGAAGAGCTCTTTGAGGCCCGCAAGGCCGTGCGCAGCTCCCAGAGCGAGATCGCGCCGATCAGCGGCGTGGTGATAGACCTGAAGCAGTCCGCTGAGACCGGCCGGATGAGCGTCGTCTTGCACGGCGACGAGAAGCGCCTCCGCCTGCCCAAGGCGCTCTGCCTGCCCACGAACAAGAACACGGCGATCCCCCTAGGACAGATTCTACAGGGCCAAAGCCCGCGCAGCGGCATCGTGCGGATCATCGAGATGGAGAAGTTTAAGAAACTCTACATCCTCGACGAGGATGACGCCGTCTATACCCTGCCGGAGGGCGTCACGCCCCTAGTGAGCCACGGGCAGAAAGTCTCTGCAGATACCCTGCTCGCCGAGCCGTTCCACGAAGAGCCGCTCGTCTCCACGGTAGATGGCATCGTAGAAGAGA
>JAILZC010000320.1 GCA_023512665.1 Candidatus Bipolaricaulota bacterium
GGCCGGCCTCCGTCTGGCAAGGGCTGGCGTTGCTCGCGCTCGGGGCGACGGTCACCGCGGCGCGCCGCTGGGCCGTCCGGCGGGCCATCCGCACGCTGCTGCCGATCGTGCTCAGGCGGGCGCTCGATGGCAACGGGCGCCGGCCTGGGCGCGGCGCGCGCGTCACCGAGCTGACGATCATCCTGCGGCAGCGCATCGAAGAGCGCTAGCTAGATGATGCCCACCTTGCTGTTGTCGCCCAGCATCATCTTGTAGGCCTTCGGCTTGACGGGGGAGCGCGTGAGCTCGACGTTGCGCCCGATGAGGCTGTGATCAATCCGTCCGATGCCCTCGATCTGAGACCCCTCCATCACGATGCTGTACTCGATCTCGCTGTGGCGGATGGTAACGCGCGGCCCGACGGCCGTAAACGGCCCAATGAACGAATCTTCGATCAGGGCGCCTTCGCCGATGACCAGCGGGCCGCGCAGCTCAGAATTCTTAATCTGCGCCCCCGGAGCGATCTGCACTCGCCCGGTGATCTGCGAGCGGCCATCAAGCTCGCCGGCGATCTGAGTCATGATGCGCTCAAGAAGCAATCGGTTGGCGTGAAGCATATCTTCGGGTTTGCCCACGTCCTTCCACCAGCCCTGGACTAAGTGGGGCGTGACGCGATAGCCCTTGTCTATAAGTCTTTGGATCGCATCGGTGATCTCCAATTCGTCGCGCCAACTGGGCTTGATCTCCCGGATCGCCTCAAAGATCTTCTCGTCGAAGAGATAGACCCCGACAATCGCCAAGTTGCTTGGTGGATCTTTAGGCTTCTCGATCACCCTAATAATCTGACCGTCTTTCAGTTGGGCGACCCCGAAGCTGCGCGGGTCTTCGACTTCATAGAGAACAATTGAAGCGTTAGCGTGGCCGCGCTCGAACTCCCTCACAAAGTCGGTGACCCCGTTCTCTAAGAGATTGTCTCCCAGATAGACCAAGAACGGCGCGCGGCCCACGAACTCGTGAGCACACGAGACCGCGTGGGCCAGCCCCTTGGGCTGATGCTGTAAGATATATGAAATCTTGACTCCCCAGCGCGAGCCATCACCCACGGCTATCTTGAACTCTTCTTCGCGGTGGGGACTCACCACGATGCCCAGCTCTTTGATCCCCGCTTGAACGACAGCTTCGATGCTGTAGAAGATCACGGGCTTATTGGCTACGGGGATCAAGTGCTTGGCGCCCGTGTAGGTCAACGGGCGCATCCGCGTGCCCTCTCCGGCGCAAAGAATAATCGCTTTCACGTTTTATCTTACTCAGAAGACGCGCTCACCTGCAAGATACGTCCTCTCGATCGCGATCTCATTAATTTTTGTTGGGGCTTGGACGGGGTCACGCGAGAGCACGATAAAATCAGCGAGCTTGCCCGGCTCCAGCGAGCCCATTCTGTGCTCTTCAAACGCAGCATAGGCCGCGTCAAGGGTATAGGCTCGGAGGGCCTCTGCGACGGAGACTCTCTGATCGGTATGCGGCGCGTTGACCGCGCAGTGGATCCCATAGAGCGGGCCGAAGGGCATCCCGTCGGAGCCGAAAGCGATCTTCACTCCGGCGTCTAAGACCTTGCGATGAGGGTCAATCTGGGCATCGCGCTCTGGGCCAAGCCGAGCTTCGTAGAGCCCGCCCGGTCCGCTCCACTGAAGAAAATTTGGCTGCATGGAAGCGATAATCCCTAGCTCTTTCATACGGGCGATCTGCTCAGGATGTAAGAGCTCCGCGTGTTCAATACGGTGTCGGCGTTCAGGGGTAGTGTTGGCGTAAGCGAGCGCTTCGAGCGCGGCATCAATGGCTCGATCCCCGATAGCGTGAATCATCACTTGGAAGCCGTGATCGTGGGAACGCTTCACCAAGCGATTGAGTTCGCTCTGCTCATAATTGAGCTTTCCGAAGGGAGAGGGCCGGGGGGCGGGGGGGGGGGGGGCGGGGGGGGCGCCCGGGGGGGGGGGGGGGGGGGGGGGGGGGGGGGGGGGGGGGGGGGGGGGGG
>JAILZC010000321.1 GCA_023512665.1 Candidatus Bipolaricaulota bacterium
GAGCGACGGGCCGGCAGGGATTCCCCCGCTCCTGTCGAGGCTGGAATGGCCCGAGACCTGGTCGGTGCTGGTGGCCCTGCCCTCGACCGGCGACGGACTACACGGTCCGGAGGAGGCGCGTGCCTTCGATGAACTGCCACCGATGACTGCCGCGCAACTGGATCGGGTCGGCCGGCTTGTGTTGCTGGAGTTGCTGCCCGCGCTGGCGGAGCGCGACCTGGATGGCTTCGGCGCGGCCTTGGAAGAGTTGCAACATCACGTCGGCGCGGCCTTCGCCCCCGCGCAAGGGGGACTCTACGGCGACGCCCAAGGGGAACGGCTAGCCGCCGTCATGCGCCAGGTCGGCCTGAGGGGGGTCGGGCAAAGCTCTTGGGGACCGACTGTGTTTGCGATCGTCGGCGACGAAGAGACTGCCCGGCATTATGTGCGCCGCTGGCAGGCCGAGGCCCCTGTGCTCATCGCCCGCATTGCTCCGGGACATCGCGTGATCCACGATGCGGGGGAACCGCAGAGCTAGCTCCACCATACGCCGCGGCGGCACCCAGAGAAAGTCCAGGAATGTCCGACGATGTCATCAGTTCGACACAGCCGTGAAAGAGGCGGACCGCTGGCTGCGAGGTGTCATCCGGAGGCGAGCCAGCCGTGGCTGCGGAACCAGTCGAGCATCTCCCGTGTGAGGTCGGAAATCAGACCGCGGCGGATCGCTTCGCGGATGCGGTCGAGCTCCGCGAGCGCGGCCCGAGCCCGGTCCTGTCCTTCGCCTGGCCGGGCGAGCCCTACGCCGTGCTCCGCTGGAGCATGACGATAGAAGACCCTTGGCGTCAGCAGCCGCTCGCGCCCTCGTTCAAGCACCCCACGAGCTCGCTCCGCTAACCCTCTCACGAGTGAGAGACGCTCTAGCGGGTCTGGTCGCAGACGCGATACGCTATCTATAAGCGCCCGGCGTTCTGCTCGAATCTCACGCAGCTCCGTCGCGCAATGTCCACACGACGCCAGATGCAGCGAAATTTTTTCAGCGAGCTCTGGCTCCAGGCGCGAGGCGGCGTAGTCCCACAGCACTGAAAAACCCGGATGCTCGCGATGGTGTATCTCTAGCTCACCGCGGAAGATTTCTTCAAACAAGCGATCATCTGCCGTCATGATACCCCCCCTTGCACAGCTTCAAACTTCTCGCGAATTTGGTTCTTGACGCGCGTGGGATTGCACTGCCGCCCGAAAAGTTTAAAGATCTGCTCCCACGAGAGCGCCTGTCCGCGAATGCGTTCTAAGCAGAGCGTCTCGCGCATCAAGTTTTCTTTTTGAGCTTCGGGATCGGGCGTCGCGCCGTAATTGCTGAGATAATAAACAAGAAACATTCGGAGGTCGTCTCGCTGCTCCGGTGGGCTCTCGGCCTTGAGTTGAACACAAGCCAGACAGAGCCTCGTATCTCGCTGAGCTTCGCCCTCGAGACCCAGTAAGAGCCGTTGCAATTCTGAAATCTCTGAGGGCGTCGGCGGGCAGCAACGAAGCAGGCGGTCCCACCAGCGCAGACGCTCCGGCTGCGCCCAGTCTTTTGTTCTGGACTGGACTCCCGCATGTTCGAGCGCCTCTTCGTCGCTTTCTGACTGCGACTCAGGCTTGGCTTCCGCGAAACTGATCAGACGGCGGTAATGCGGCAGGCTGGGAGGTACCTGCTAGTGAATAATCTGATCACTGAGAGAGCCCGACGCGTATTGCTCGCCCACGAAAGCGTCTAATAGCTTGAGCAACGCCGAGTCGCCGGGCTTGAGCTGAGATCGCAGCCTTGGGTATCTTTCAGCGATAAACCGCTCGAAAAAGTAGTCTGTGACGGCTTGAAGATGCTTCTCGATCTGGCCTCTCAATGTCATAGTACACAGCAGATAGCTGCGGGCTTTTTCTAAATAGCGCCCTTTGGCTTCCGCGATATGCTTCTGAACTGTATTTGATTTCTTGCTATCAACAATCGCGTCGAGCAGTTCTTTTTCGGACAGCTCTCCGCCCCCCAAGACAT
>JAILZC010000322.1 GCA_023512665.1 Candidatus Bipolaricaulota bacterium
GTAGCCGCTGCTGACACGGAAGACCCCAACGCTAAGAAGTTCGAAGAAGAGTTCAAGAAGGCCTACGGTGAAATCCCGCCGATCCCGTATATCGACACGACCTATGATGCCGTAGCAGTGCTGGGGCTGGCTGCAGCGGAAGCCTACCTTGCCAATAAAAAAGCGGCTACTGGCGCCGATGTCAGAGATCATCTAAGGTCTGTCAGCGGCACTTCAATTGCTGGCCTCAAGAACGGTAAGGCCTTCGGAGTAGCAGCTTTTGTCGGTGCTCTACAAGAGCTGCAACAAAAGGGCTGCAAGATTGATGCTGACAAGTGCACAGCAGAAGGGCCAGGTGCTAGCTGCACAAAGATAAAGGCACCAAACGGTACAGAGATATGTGTATGTACTTGTGGAGCCGTCAACTACGAGGGCGCGGGTAGCTCGGTGGACTTCGATGCTGCCGGCGACGTGGTCTCGCCCATCGAGATCTGGCAGTACAATAAGGATGCCCCGGGCGGCATCAAGACGATCACGTTAGTCAAGAACGTCCCTGGGGAGTAGGGGAGCCCTTCCCCTCTCTCACCCACCTCACCCTGGCCCTCTCCGTAAACGGAGAGGGAACGGGTGAGGTAGGGCCAGGGGGTTAGGTCAAAAGAGCGAGTTGGCGAGCGGGAGTCTGCACGGCTCCCGCTTGTGTTTTTTTACTCGCTTTGGCTTCCCTTCTCCTCAGGCAGGATCCCCTGGGGCCGAAAGAGCAGGATCGCCAATAACAAGCCCCCAACTAATAAATAGCGCACATAGAAGACTTGCGTCTTGAACTGGAAGGGCACCAGCCGATCGCTCAAAAACGTCGTGCCCATCCAGATGGCCCAGATCGCAAATGCCCCAAAGACCGCGCCTTTGTGATTGCCCGATCCCCCAGCCATCAGCATCACCCAGACCAAGAACGTATAGCTCATCGGATGGAAGAGCCCAAAGTCAATGGTGCCCACCGACGCAGTAAAGAGAGCACCCCCGATCCCCATCACGCAGGCTCCCAGGACAAACGCTTGAATCTTAAATGCAAAGACGTTCTTGCCGAACGCGCTCGTGGCGGCTTCGTCCTCGCGAATCGCCCTCAGCACCCGACCCCACGGCGACCACGTGATCCTTTGGAGCACCAAGAAGATCATTATCAGAGAGATCGTCAGCAGCACGAGCAAGATTACGCTATAGTCACGCGAGTCCAACGGTGCTACGAGCTCTTTGACAAAGCGGGGCAGCCACGCACACGGGGGGTCTTCGACCAGACAGAAGAGCGGCTTAGGAATCCCCGACAGCGGCTGCGGGCCGTTGGCCAGCCACCGCTCGTTCTGAAAGACCAGCCTCAGCGACTCAGAAATCCCAATCGTCGCGATAGCCAAGTAATCTTCGCGCAGGCGCAGCGTGAGCAGCCCGATCAGCAGCGCGATCACCCCGCTGACGACCGCTGCTCCCAGCACCCCAACGAGAAACGGCAAATTCAGCCCAAAGAGCTGCTTGGTGTACTCGGCAGCAAGCCCCGTGGGCATCTCTTTGGTGATCATCGCCGAGGTGAATGCCCCAACAGCAAAGAACGCTGCTATTCCAATATTAAACAGCCCGGTCAGCCCCCACTGGACGTTGAGCCCGAGCGCCAAGACCGCATACAGACAGGCCGTGATCGCCGGGGTCATCAGATAGGCCACCCACTCCCTGGGCGCACCAAGAATAAGCATCCCAAAGAGCAAAGCCCCCACCAAGGCCAATAAGAAGCGTATCTTCGCCGAGCGCGCAAAGAAGCTGAAGAGCCATCCCCCCAACACCCCAAATGCGACCGACGCGATGATACGAGTAAGCTCCATAAAGCTATTTCCCCCCGAAGATCCCCTGCGGGCGCACCAGGAGCACTACAATCAAGACGAGGAACGCCACCGCAGGCTGATAGGCCGGATTGAGCCACTCGGTCGAAAGACGTTGCACGATCCCGATGACTAGACCCCCGACAAGGGCGCCGTAGGGATTGCCC
>JAILZC010000033.1 GCA_023512665.1 Candidatus Bipolaricaulota bacterium
AAAAATCGTGAACGATTCTTTTTCAAGAGGGACGAAATTCCCGCCGGAAGACCCGCTCACCCGCCGTGTCTATGTACTCCACCGTCAGCCGCCCGCTGCCCAAAACCGTGATCTGCCCGAAATTCCAATGCTGGTTGCTCGCGAAAATCCTCGTGGGATTGAGCGTCGCGTCCGGCGCCCCCAGGTACGACGTCAGGGCGCTCAGCGGCCCCGCCGTAAACTCATAATAGTCTATCACCCGGTCGCGATTGGGATCGTACTGGATGACGTCTATAATGTGCTCGTCCCCCGTCAGCCAGACGACGTTCTTGATCTTGTTTGTTAGGATAAAGTCGGAGATCTCTGTCAGCTCGCGCTCGAAGCCCGTGGCGCTCTCGCCGTTGGCCCAGGAGTCGCACGCCGCCGGACAGTCCGATGGGAACGAGAGCTTCACCGTCGAGGCGATGAACTTCCAGGTCGCATCAGATCTCTGGAGGCTCTCCTTGAGCCAAGCGAGCTGCTCCTTGCCGAGCATAGTTTTCTCTGGGCCGTCAGGGAGCTTATTGTCGCTGCGATACTGCCGCGTGTCCAAGATAAAGACTTCGACGTGCTGGCCCCAGCGGAACGACCGATAGAGTCTATTGGGGTCTTGGGGGTTCACGGTGATGGGGAAGTATTCGAAGAGCACTTGGCGCCCGATGGCAAGTCTCTTGGGGTCTACCGTTGTGCCGGAAAAGTTATTGATCACTTCGTGATCGTCCCAGATGACGTAGAGGCTTGTGACGGCGCGGGCTTTCTGGTAGGGCTTGTCAGCGAACTGATACTTTTGCTTGGCCCGATATTCTTCTAAAGTGTTGGCGATGAAGTCGCTGCCGGGGACGTTGGGCGGGCTGGGGCAGCGCTCGTCAGGGTAGTACGTATCTCCGAGGAAGAGCAAGAAATCGGGCTGGGCCTCAGCCATGTGATTGAAGATGAAATACTCCGGGCGGCGGCACATCCCTTGGCCCCCAAGATCGGCGCTCCAGACGAATCGCACCTCTGCGGGGGCGTCTGCTGGGGGAGCCGTGACGAACGTTCCTGTGACGGGCCTGCTCTGCTCGGCTCCCAAGACTTGCCGGACGCGATAGTAATAGCGCGTCGCCGGGGCAAGCCCCGTGAGCAAGGCCTTGCCGGTGAAGTCCGACTCCGGCTTGAGGGCGACGGGCTCAGCACGCCGAGCGTCGCTGAAGTTCTCATCGGTGCTGTACTCGACGAGGAGCGTCGAGCCGGAAACTTCGGCCCCGCGCGCCCAGATGAGCGCGCTGCTTGTCGTGACGTCGCCCGATGCGATGCCGTGGGCAAGCTCAAGCCGCACGCCTGCTCCGCTCCCAAGAGAGACCCACACTAAGCCGACCAACATCAAAAACCCGACTTTGAAGATCGTCTTCATGGTTGTCAACCTCCTATCCTTCTCTCATCCCTCTGCTCCCCTCTCCCTCGGAGGGGAGAGGGGACGGGGGTGAGGGTGAATTATTCTAGCAGCACCGAGGCGATGTAGCCAAACGCGCTCTGGAGCAGGGCGAACAGTTCTTGGAAGAGCTTCTCGCGGGTGCTCGGCGTGATGACGAAGGCAGAAAACCCCGCGCGCACGCGCGCGATCAACGGGTGCTCAAAACGCTCCTTGAACGTCACGAGCAGGGGCTTAGGGCTTGCCAGCACAGCTTCGACAGCTTGCACAAAGAGGGCGCTGTGCAGCTCCATAGGGGCGATCTCATCAACGACGATGAGCTGAGCTTCCGCGAGAGCGCGCCTGAGAGCCGGGACGGCAATGCGCTCGACATCTGTTACATTGACGCGATAGCGTCCCACGCGCGGGCCCTCGGTGATAGAGCGATGGGCAAGCAGGCCCTTCTGCCCTGTGGCGATATCTACGATCTCGAAGCCGATGCGCTCCTGGTCTTTCCGGATATCTTGGGTGAGGATGCCGCCGATCCGAAGGGCGGGCAGGGCTTCGATAAGTCGCCTGCACAGGGTCGTCTTGCCGGAGCCCGGTGCCCCGGTGATCGCCAGCTTCATAGATTCAGGCGCGCGCGGGGGCATAATCGGGGTCTGGGAGAGGCTGACCGGTCTCTTGCAGGTGCTCGAGGACTAACTCCATCGCATCGAGCACGTTCTGGAGGACTTCTTCATAGGTCTCGCCTTGGGCAAAGCAACCGGGGAGAGCAGGAACCTCAGCCCAAAACCCACCCTCCGCCGCAGGATGAATGACAACTCGATACCGTAGATCAACACTCATCCGCGATCACTCCCTACCAAGACCATCATAATGTCAGCGCATCAGGAGCGCCAGCACGGCCTTCTGCGCGTGCAATCTGTTCTCGGCCTCATCGAAGATCGCGCTCTGCGGGCCGTGCGCCACGTCGTGGGTGATCTCTTCGTCATAGTGCGCTGGCAGACAGTGCATGACGATCGCATCGGGCTTGGCGAGCCTTAAGAGTTCTTGATTGATCTGAAAGTCTCTGAATTTCTTGCGGCGCTCTTCGGCTTCGCGCTCTTGGCCCATGCTCGTCCACACGTCGGTGTAGAGAACATCTGCGCCCCTCGCAGCGAGCTTGGGATCGTGAACGATCTCGACTCTGCCCCACCGCCGCGCGTGCTCTAGGATTGTGGGGTTCGGCTCATGCCCTGTGGGGCACGCAACAACGATCTCCATCCCCAACTTTGGCCCCGCTTCGAGCCACGAGTTGCAGACGTTGTTCCCATCTCCGACCCAGGCGAGCTTCAAGCCATCAAGCGTGCGCTTCTTCTCGTAGACGGTCAACAGATCGCCCAAGATTTGGCAGGGGTGCAAGAGATCCGACAACCCGTTGATCACGGGGACATCAGCATATCGCGCGAGCTCTTCGACGATCTCGTGGCCGAAGACCCGCGCCATGATCCCGTCGCAGTAGCGCGAGAGGACTTTCGCAATATCTTCGGTCGTCTCGCGCTGGCCCAGTTTGATATCGTCTGGGCTCAGATAGATCGCGTGTCCTCCAAGTTGGGTCATGCCCACCTCAAACGAGACGCGCGTGCGCAAAGACGGCTTCTGAAAGATCATCGCGAGCGTCTTGCCCTCGAGCATTCTGTGAGAAATGCCCGCGCGATGCTCGCGCTTGAGCTGCAGGGCCGTCTCGAGAAGCTCCCAAAGGTCTTCGGCAGAGTAATTCGCAAAAGAGACTAAGTCTTTGTGGCGCATAGCGGGTTCCTCCTTGCCATGTCGTCTTGGAAGCCCGGAGCCGTTTCCGCGTAATCCGTGGTTCTTCCGTGCCTTCCGTGATTCACCGCCAGCATCTTACAGGAATCTTTCCCCTCCGCCAAGTTGATTTTTTCTCGCGCTTGCTTTAGAGTGAAAGCTGAGAAGGAGGCGAGCGATGAAGGTCTATCTCAACGGTCAGTTCGTCCCCGAAGAAGAGGCGGCGGTGAGCGTCTTCGACCACGGGCTGCTCTACGGCGACGGCGTCTTCGAGGGCATCCGGGCCTATGACGGCTATGTCTTCAAGCTCGATCGGCATATAGAACGTCTCTACGACAGCGCCAAGGCGATTGCGCTGGAGATCCCGCTGACCAAAGAGCAGATGACCCAGGCAATTCTGGAGACGCTGCGGGTGAACAAGCTGCGCAGTTCGTACATTCGTCCCATTGTGACGCGCGGCCCAGGGGATTTGGGGATTGATCCACGTCGCTGCTCCGGCAAGCCGACTGTTATTATCATCGTCAAAGAATGGAAATCGCTCTACGGAGAAGAGATCACGAAGCGCGGCTTGAGAGCGATCGTCGCGAGCACCCGCGCTCGCCCGCCCGATACCCTCTCTCCTAGCATCAAATCTCTCAATTATCTCAATAATATTATGGCGCGGATCGAGGCCAATCACGCCGGCGCGGACGAAGCGATCATGCTCGATACCCACGGCTTTGTCGCGGAAGGCAGCGCCGATAACGTCTTTATCGTCAAGCGCGGCAGGCTCTTGACTCCGCCGACGGTCGCCTGTCTGCCAGGGATCACTCGCGAGACGGCTATCGAGTTGGCGCGTTCGGAGAAGATACCCGTGAGCGAAGAGTTTTTTACACTCTCGGCCCTCTATGGCGCCGATGAGTGTTTTATCACCGGCACGGCCGCGGAGATCGCCCCGATTATCGAGATTGATCGTCGCGTGATCGGGACGGGCCACCCCGGCCCGATCACCCAGAGATTGATAGAAAAATTCCGAGCGATCACAGGGATTCCCCAGACGGGTACACCCATCTATTAGTTAGAGCGACGCCTGCTTGGAATCTCGCTGCGGGCTGTGTATACTCATTGTAGACACTCTGAGGAGGGTGATGTCGTGAGGACGAAGGTTCAGAAGTGGGGCAATAGCTTGGCACTACGCATTCCCAAGGCGTTTGCTGCTGAAATTGGCTTGCTCAACGAAACCACGGTCGAAGTCACAGTCAAAGGTCGGAAACTCATCGTCGAACCGCTGAAGCGCCCAACCTGGACACTCCAGCAGCTTCTCAAAGGGGTTACGAAGAAGAACCGGCACGCAGAGATTGCCACTGGCCTGCCTCAAGGGGACGAAGCGTGGTAACGGCTGTGTCTGGGGTGCCCGATCGTGGCGATGTCGTTTGGATCTTGCTGAGCCCACAAGCAGGCCGTGAACAAGCAGGGAGGCGGCCAGCGCTCGTGCTCTCACCGGCTGCGTATAATCGCAAGGTGGGCTTAGCGCTCCTCTGCCCTATAACAAATCAAGTCAAGGGCTATCCGTTCGAGGTACGCTTACCCCAAGGGTTGCCCGTAACCGGCGTCATTCTCGCTGACCAAGTCAAAAGTTTAGATTGGAGAGCCCGCAAGGCTGAAGTAGCTTGTAAAGTACCTGATGAAGTCGTTCAAGAAGCATTGCTGAAGTTAGGCACCCTGCTCTCTTGAGGGAAAGAAACATGAGGTGACTAGGACCGTGCGAGTTCGCTTTGCCCCAAGCCCCACGGGAGAATTGCACGTCGGCGGAGCGCGCACCGCGCTCTTCAATTGGCTCTTCGCGCGCAAGCATCAAGGCGTCTTCATTCTCAGATTTGAAGATACGGATATCGAGCGCAATCGCCCGGAGCTGATCGAGCCCATCTTAGAGAGCCTGCGCTGGCTGGGGTTGCTCTGGGATGAGGGGCCGTACTTCCAGAGCCAGAGATTTTCTATCTATCATGAGTGGGCCGACAGACTCCTCAACGAGGGCAAGGCGTATAAGTGCTACTGCACGCCCGAAGAGCTCGAACAGAAGCGCCAGAGAGCGTTAGCTGCCAAGCAGAAGCCCCTCTACGATGGGCGCTGCCGCCATCTCTCGTCTCAAGACGAGGAACGCTTCGTTCGTGAGGGGCGCCAGCCCGCGCTCAGATTGAAGATCCCCGAATCGGGCACGATCATTGTCAACGACGCGATCCGCGGGCGGGTCGAATTCGATCTTGCCGAGCTTGATGATTTTATTATTCTGCGCTCCGATGGCCGGCCCACGTATAATTTCGCCGTTGTTGTCGACGACATCACGATGGGCATCACCCACGTCATCCGTGCCGACGAGCACCTCAACAATACCCCAAAGCAGATGCTGCTCTATCAAGCGTTCGGGCATCCTTTGCCCATCTTTGCGCACGTCCCCATGGTCTTAGCTAAAGATCGCAGCAAGCTCTCCAAGCGCCACGGAGCCACGGCCGTCTTGGAGTTTCGCGACCGTGGGGTTCTGCCCGAAGCGTTGGTGAATTATTTGGCTCGGTTAGGCTGGTCGCATGGCGACCAAGAGATTTTTAGTAGAGAAGAGCTGATCGAAAATTTTTCATTGGACGCTGTGCACCCGTCGGCGGCGATCTTCGACGAAGAGAAGCTCCTGTGGCTCAATCAGCACTATCTCAAGGCGAGCGATCCCAAGCGTCTTGGGGAGCTATTGCGGCCGTTCTTGGTGAAGCTTGGGATTCTGAGCGAAGCTGAGGCGCGCGCTGTGCCCAGCGAGAAGCTTGTGCAGATGGTGATGATCTTTCGGGAGCGGGCTAAGACGCTTGCAGAGCTGGCTGAACCGGCTCGGTATCTGCTGACAGATGATTTCCCCTACGAGCCAGGGGCTGTGCAAAAATTTCTCACGGAAGAGAGAGCAGTGCTGCTGAGAGGCTTAGCGGAGGCGCTTGCGGCTGTGGAGCCGTTCACCGTGACGGAGATCGAGAGGGCCACGCGGGCGTACTTAGACTCTCAGGGCAAGGCGCTCAAAGAGATTGCGCAGCCCTGTCGGGTGGCGCTGACGGGGCGGACCACGGGAGCAGGGCTTTTTGAGACGATGGAGCTGATCGGGCGGGAGAGGGTCATTGCGCGGCTGAGGCGGGCGGGGGCGCACTGATTACTCATTTGGTTTCCTGTTTGGTTTCCTGATCCGATACGTACGTGCATCAATGACCACGAGCGTGTGCCTCATGGTCTCGCGATTGTGTTGCCTTAAGAAATTCAACAGAACTTGATGCACCCGTTGCTGATTGGCAGCAGTCATACGTAAAAGAAGAATTCCACCGTAACGCTCTGGTGGATACGTTAAGATATTTCCAAATCCTTTGTCGTTTGTGATCAACACTGCACCGAGCGATTGAGCTAAAGTGAGCACTTGGAGATCTTCTGCATCAGCTTGGCCCAATTCTTTGAGAGTGATCACCTCATGGCCTTGCGCCCGCAGGAGCCTGACCGTTTTGCCATAGACACAGTGATCAGCCAGGAACTTCATGGGAATGTTTGGCTGGAGATCTCGACTGTCCCAATCTCTTCGCCCTTCAAGAGTTGATTAGCGAAGGCCACGCAGGCCAGGACGTCTTCTTTGGAGAGGTCTGGAAAGTAATCTTCGGAAGTGATCTCGTTGATGGGGATGCCAGCAGCGAGCAGGTCAAGCACTTGTTCGACCATGATGCGGGTGCCAGCGACGCGCGGTCTACCGTGGCAGATGTTGGGATCCACTTCGATGCGTTCAGCGATCTTCATGACAATCACCACTTTGGATTGTAGCAAGGAGCAGTGTGTCTGGCCACTTGAGACGATGAAAGTCATCGCCCGACTGCGGCGGGCGGGTTTAGCGCAGCAGCCGCAGACGCCTTTGTAAGCGTTCGATTTCTTTTTGACGCACACGAATCTCTTTCTCCCAGTAGGCAATCAGCCTTGCGTTAGGGTGAGGCTTTGCTCGTTCCTCCACGAGCTTTTGCTGGTGTTCTTGGATCATCTCCTGCAATCCCACGATCCGTTTTTGGAGCGCCTTGCGGCGTCGCCGGTGATCGCGTTTGCCCAAAGCTACCTCACTAGAAGGATTACATTTCGAGTTCGGTTCGATCCCATTCTTTCAGGAGTGCCGCGAGATCGTGCTGCAACGAGACGAGGCGTCCATAGAACGAGCTTTCGAGTTGCTGGTGAAGTTTGCTATCTGGCTTTGTCTTCTTGAGCTGCTCGATCACCTGCAAGGTTTGGCGGCATTCGCTTTCAAACTCCTTGACCAAAGCATCGAGGAACTCGTTGGAAGCAGAGAGCACTCTGCACGTTGAGCTTGTAGGCATTGGCTGTCACCTCAAATAGCTATTGTGTCAAGCCTGGAGACTATTGTCAACTTTTAAAATCTCCCTAGGGGGGGATATAATCAGCTCCATGAAGAAGTGTGCATTATCAGGATGCGAACGACAGGCGCTCGCTGATCCCCAGGCGCAAGGGTGCTGCATCTTGCACGCGCCGTGGGACGGCAAGGACTTGAGCGCCTTTCAGGCGGCAATAGACGAGATCATTCAGAATGCGCCAGCTAATAACAACATCTGTGATTTTTCGGGCTGCTATTTCCCGAAGGATTATGATTGCAAGGACTTGGAAAAAGCACTAAAGTTCAATTGTCAGTTCATAAGAGTTCACTTTTACAATGAGGTTAGGTTTGGACAAGTTGAGTTTTCTTGGGATGCTAATTTTTCGCTAGCAAAGTTCCATTCTAATGCTTACTTTTGGAA
>JAILZC010000034.1 GCA_023512665.1 Candidatus Bipolaricaulota bacterium
AACCCGCCCATCGCAAACCCAAACCCGTAGACGCCCCAGACCGTCAGCAGCATCAACGGAACCAAGCTGAGGAAATCGAGATGGAGCCACTTGCCGGTCACGGCCATCATGAGCATGAACAGCCCCAAGGTGAGGGTCAAATTAATAACCAAGAACGACAGAATGTAGCTGAAGCTCACCCAGCCGAACCCCAACGGCGACATATAGAGCTGTTCGAGCGTGCCCTGCTGCGCTTCGTTAATGAAATCCCATGTTAAATCTGAGAACGCGAAGATAATGAACGTCCAGAGCATGAATCCCATGACAATGCCTTCGAGGGTGTTGCCAAAGCCGGGGCTGCCCCCGCCAATGAACTTCGCCCCGTAGAAGATGACGAGAAAGACCATCATGATGCTGATGATCCCCGCTGTGAGATTGAAGGGGTACCGCCAGATGATGAGGAAATTCTTCTTCGTCATCGCCTTGAGCAGATAGAGATATCTCATTGCTTCTCCCCCTTGACGATTCGAAGAAAGATCTCTTCGAGGTCGGGATACTGCTTGCCCACCGAATCTAACTGACAGCCGTTCTCTCTGAGAACGTCTATAATTTCGTAGACTTTCTGGCTGTCGAGCAAGTCCGCTTCGATGATCGTGCGCGAGCCGTCAGCGCTGATCTTGATCATATCGAACTGCTCTGTGAGTTTCCGCTGCTGCTGAGGGCTGAGATGACCTGCGATCTCGAAGCGATAGGCGCTCGCCGTAAAGAGCCGACGCAGGTTCTCCACGCGGTCGTCTACGACGATGCGCCCGTGATTGATAATAATGACGCGCTCACACATATCTTGGACGACGTTCATATCGTGGCTGGAGAGCAAAATAGTGCGCTGACCCTCATCGGCCATCTTTTTCAGAATCCAGCGCAGCTCGTAGCTCGTCTCGACGTCCAAGCCGAGCGTCGGCTCGTCTAAGAGCAGAATGGGCGTGCGCTTGACGAGCGCGCACGCGACGGCGAGCTTCTGTTGCATCCCGCGCGAGAGCGCCCGGGCTTGCTCGTTTACTTTCTCTTTCAGATTGAAGAGCTCGATCAGCTCGTCAATATAAGTTTTGACAGAGCGCAGTGACTGCCCCTGCAGCCCTGCGAAGAACTCTAAATTATCTCTGACGTTGAGCCTCCAATAGATGTTGCGGTTGCCCTCTAAGACCGCCGTGACCTTTGCGAGGGCCGCGCGAGGGTTTTTCATAGCGTCGGCGCCATCAACCCAGATCTCCCCAGAAGTCGGGCGCAAGATAGTGCAGATAGATTTAATAATCGTCGTCTTGCCCGCGCCGTTAGGGCCCAGCAGCCCTACGACCTCGTTGCGGTTGACGCTGAACGAGACGCCATCTACAGCGACCGTCTCGCCCCGACGACTCCGATAGACCTTGCTCAGATCTTTGACGCGGAGCACCGGCTCACCCATCGGCTCCCCTTTCTCGGAAAGGTTACCCTATTTGTCCCGATCAGGCAACTCTCTTGACAGATATCTGTCAGTGGGTCATAATCTTTTTATCTATGGATCTCGGCGTCGTGGGACTTGCGTTGGGAGTAGGGGCGACGCATGCGTCGCCCCTACCGAGGCTCTCTGATTTACTATCACGTCTTTGAATACGGGGTCTTGCGATAGCGCCATGTTCCGGGCGATCTTAGCTATTCTCTCAGTTCTACTCGTGCTGCTCAGTATGCCGGGGTATCTGTGGGGCGGGCTCGTCTTTGTGGCGCTTGTGCCGCTCCTTTTTGCTCTCGAAGGGAGCACGCCACGTCAGGGCTTTGGGGTGGGATATCTGTGCGGGCTCTCTTTTTTTGCGTTCTTGCTCTCTTGGATCTATGCGCTCTTTGACTGGGCCGGTTTTTTTGTTGTGATAGGGCATCTGGGGTTGGCGGGACTGGTGGGGGTGTGGTGGGGGCTCTTTGGCGCGGCGTATGTCGCGATTCAGAGATACGGAAAATATTCGTGGGTGGCCGTGCCGGCTCTGTGGGTTCTGTTAGAATATCTGCGCTCGCTGACGCGCTTTGGGTTCACCTGGGGGTTTTTGAGCGACGCGCTCTCTCCGTATCCTGAGCTCATCCAGATCGCTTCGCTGACAGGGGCATGGGGGCTTTCAGCGCTCATTGTGCTCGTGAATTTTTTGATCTACCGCGCCCTGCGCGAGCGCCGTCTGCTCTACGGGATGCTCGCGATAGGGCTCATCGCGCTCGACTGGGGCTGGGGAATTTATCAGATGACTCGCTCTCTCCCTGAAGGTCGGTCGCTTCGGATAGCGATCGTGCACTCGAACGTCCCGCAGCGTGCCCGCAGCGACCCTGCCCAACTCCCTGCTCTGCAGAATCTCTATCTCTCTCAATTAGATCGGCTCTCTCCGGCAAGCGTTGATCTGGTGCTCCTACCGGAATCTATCGTGCCCGCGTATCTGCTCCGCCAACAAGAGCTCCTTCGGCCCTATCAGGAGCAAGCGCGACGCTTGCACGCCTCGCTCATTGTGGGGACGATTGACTATCGCGACGGAAAACTCTTTAACACGGCGGCGCTGATCGCGCCCGACGGAACAGTCTCTGATCTCTACGACAAAGTCCAGCTGGTGCCCTTCAGCACAGAGTATTTCCCGTTGATTGGCCTCCTGCGCAGTATTGGGCTGGAGAATCTGATCGGGCCACTGCCGCTGTGGGCGCTCACGCCGGGAGAGGGGTTTCGCCCTCTTTCCCTCTCTTCGGCTAAGATAGCTACCCCCATCTGCTTCGAGTCCATCTTCTCGCAGATCAGTCGGGCATTTGTCGGAAACGGCGCTCAAGCGATTCTCATCATCACCAACGACGCATGGTTCAAGGGCTCCAAGGCTCTTGACCAGCACTTCGCCAAGGCGATCTTGCGCGCTGTTGAAACGGGGCGTTTTACCGTACAAGCGGCCAACGGTGGCATCTCTGGGGTGATTGCCCCCTCGGGGCGAGTGCTCCAAGCGGCGCGCTCCGCGCAAGTCCTGCACGAGACGATCCTCTTGCAGGACCGCGCGACGCTCTACGTGCAGCTTGGAGATTGGGTCGTCTATCTTTCGTTGGTAGTGCTGCTCGTTCTCGCGGGCATGAGGTTCATCCCACTGAGAGTAAGCTGAGTCACTGCGCCCGTCGTGAGATTGACTTTATAGATCTGATACGTCCCGTCGCGATCGGAGACGAACGCGATCTCTTGCCCATTGGGGAGCCAGAAGGGGTCGAACTCGTCCGAGGTCGCCAGATTGGCCGTGCTCGACGACGCGAATGTATTCAAGCTGACGATGCTCGTGCCGTCGGCGTTCATCACGAAGATATCCAAACTGCCTGTCTGGTTGGACGTAAACGCGATCTTTGTACCATCAGGCGACCAGCTGGGCGGCGACGGGAATCCCGTAACGGGCGAGAGCGCGCCATCGTCGAAGCTTGGTCGCTGAGTGAGATTAGCCATTCCCGTGCCGTCGGCGTTGACCTTCCAGATATCGAGGGCATTCGGAGCGTTGTCGTTCTTGGTCACGAAGATCAACAGATTGGGGTTGGTCGGCGACCAGCGTGGGGCGAAGGCGTTTTTGGGGGTGACGGTCGTCAGGCGAGCCTGATTGGTCCCGTCGGCGTTCATCGTATAAATTTCATAATTTCCGTCGCGATTCGTAGCAAATGCGATCTTCGCAGCATCGGGCGACCACGTGGGCTGGATCTCCCAGCTTGGGGTTTGGGAGGTCAGATTTGTCTGCAGGATGCCGTTAGGGAGCATCGTGAAGATGTCAAAGTCTCCCGTGCGGTCGCTGGCGAAGGCTACGATCTGGCGTCCATGAGGGGCGAGAGCGGGCCATTGGTCGTTCCCTGGAGAGTTGGTGATCATCGCTTGGCTTGTGCCGTCATTGTTCATCTTAAAGATTTCGAGATTGCCGGTGCGGTCGGACGCGAAGAAGATGCTCGTCTCTAGGACCGTGATGAAGAGCGCGAAGGAGCTTTTGAGGCCGGTGCTGTCGGTGACGGTGAGGACAGCCACGTAGAGACCTGCACTGGTGTACGTATGGCTCACGGTAGCGCCGGTGGCATCTACCGTTCCGTCGTTGTCGAAGTCCCATTCGTACTGGGCAATAGTGCCATCGGGGTCGCTTGAGCCGGAGGCATCAAAGCTGACCGTGAGGGGGGCTTCGCCGGTCGTCGGGGTGACAACAAAGAGGGCGAGCGGGGCTTGAGCAAGGGTGCAGCCACTCAAAGAGATCAAGAGTATAATGAGCAGCGAGATTCGTTCAGGGCGTCGCGTCAAGGCTCGAACCATGTCGTACCTCCTGAGCTTCCTAGACAGAGTCACTCTAGTGCAACGTTATAATTTCGAGAAGGAAGGTCGTCGGGGGGCGGGGGATGCTTTGTCTGCTGGCAAGATGACACGTGTCGACATCCGTGTGGGGCAAGTGCACGGCTTCTTGATACAATAAGCCGTGAAACTTTGTCCTGATGAGTCTGTATATAATCTCGATGAGTGAACGGGAGGTCGCATGGGTGAGGGGGAGTTGGAGTTAATTCAGCGGGCGCTCCACGGGGATGTGGACGCCTGGGGTGAAATCGTGAGACGCTACAAAGATGCGGTCTTTGGGATTGCCTTGGGCATCTTGGGCAATCCCGCCGATGCCGAAGATGCCGCCCATGACGCGTTCATTCGGGCTTACCAAGGGCTGCACACGTTCCATCTTGAGAAGAGATTCTCGACGTGGATCTTTGCTATAACCGCGAACGTGTGTAAGAACAAGCTGCGCCGCGAGCGGCTCTTCGCCCCGTTGAAGCACCTCTCGCGCTTGACCAAAGGGGGCGACCCGGCCAAGCAGCTCGCGCAGCAAGAGCGCACCCAGATCATCCGGGAGGCGATAGATCAGCTCAAGCCGGCTTATAAGATGCCCCTGGTGCTGCGCTATTATGCGGATTTGGATTACAAGGAGATCGCCGAGGCTCTGGGGCTGCCTGAAGGGACCGTGAAGACGCGGCTCCATCGAGCGAAATCGGAACTGAAGCACATTCTGGAACAGAAAGGAGTGACGGGCCATGCATGAACACGAGCTGGAGAGTCTGCTCAAAGAGACGCTGACGCGCTATGCCGAGGCCCATCGGGATCGGATCGCCGATCTTGAGTACGAGATCGTCGAAGAGCTTCCGAGCCGCCAGCCTACCCCACGGCTGCGGTGGGGCTTCGTCGGGGCGGGGGCCATCGCCGTCGCTGCGGTCTTCGTAATCGGCTTGTGGGCCGGACTGAATCTCTTCGCCGCCCCTTGCCATGATCCCTCTGTGTTGTGCTTGGTCTACCCCAACGCTAAGAGCGTGAGCGTAGCGAGCCAGTTTACGCTGTGGGAGCCTGTCCCCATGAATGGCCCCGATCGCAGCGGCGTCTGGTGGATTCGGCTTCCCGATAATATCAAGCCCGGGCGCTACGAGTACAGCTTTATTGTAGACGGCGAGCGGTGGGTCCACGACCCGCGCGCTTCGGAATTCGTCCACACGTTCGACGATAAGATTAATTCAGTTTTGTACATAGCACCGCGAGGTGAGCAGCCATGAGATGGCTGATAGGTGTTATTCTTGCCCTGGAGCTTCTTGGAGGCTTCGGCAGTGCTCTGGCCCAGCCGACCCCCGAAGATGTCTATAAGTGTTTTGCCGAGCTTGGGGTCTCAGACCTGCAGACGTTGCAAGCGGGCTTTGCCAAAGGCTTTGCAGATAAACGGATCACCCCCGACACGGCGCTGCGGCTCTGTCAGCGATTGAAGCAGTCTGCAGCTCCGATCTCGCTGCGCGAGGGGGTCTTGCAGATCATCGCGCGGGCCCTTCTTGAGGAGCTGCCCGTCACGATGTTAGTCGACAAAGCGTTCGAGGGGCTGACCAAGGGCGTCCCACTTGATGTTATCAACGACGATCTCTTAGAGCGCAAGATGACGCTCTCGGAAGTGAAGACGCTTCTGGCGAGCAAAGGCATCACGATCAATCTCACGATTCGCTTCGGGCCAGTGACGCTCAAGCTCACTCTCGAGGCCGTAGACACGACGATCACTGAAGCTGCGGGAGCTTTAGAAGACTACGTGCGGGGCGGGGGCAAGCTCGACGACCCGAACGCGATCAAATCTGCAGTTCAGCTGCGTCTGGCACGCAATCCCTTGATTCCCCAGACGTTGACTGCGTATATCGAACAAGTCGTCAGCGCGGCGGAATGGGCTCAGATCGCCCAGAACATCGCCAAGCGCTTAAAGAAGCCGTGAAGGCTCAAGAAAGGAGCCATCAATGTTCAAGATATTCCTACTCGGCGTACTCTTGACAGCCTTCTCGCTATTGCACAAGGAGCCGACGATCCCTCTCATGGCCGACCCCATTCTCTTCGCGGGGAAATTCTATCGTGTCGCACTCCCCAGCATCGGAGCCGATCTGGCCAAGATTATTGAAGCCGCGAAGCTCGCAGGGTTTTCGGTGCGGATCGCCCAGGGCTCTACCGTGACGTACTTTCTTGGGACGCAGCCGTGTCTCGACTGCACCCCGGAGAACGAGCGAGAGCGCCTCAAGTTCCCTCATCTCTTCGTGGATGGGAGACTCGTGTGGCTCCGTGCTGAGGGGCTGCTCTCGAAATATAATCTTCGACCGGCCCAGAATGAGGGCTATGAGCTGATCATAGCCCCGGCGACCACCGTGAGCGCGTCGGCGATCCTCGATGAGATCGGGCAGAGACTAGTCCAACTCTCCGTGGTGTCCGACCCCACACTTCCCTTGACAGTCGAAGAGCTGACGGTCGTGCCGGGGGTCAAGCCTCCTAAACCCCCTGAAGGCGTCCGCTTAGATTCGGTGCTCTATGCGCTCATGCTCATGCCCGATTGGTACGAGTTCGCCCCGCAAAACACATTGGAGCTATGGGGCTTGCGGGTGCGGGTGATCGTCGAGTTCGTCTCCCCGGACGCCCAGGTAGCCCCAACTCATAATCTCATTATCGAAGCGCGCTCGCCCTCGGGGCTGATGCGCGTGCTCGTTCCCATTCATCAATTAGTTACATTGGCCCGCGATCCCGCGGTGAAGCTCGTCCGCCCACCGGCCCAGCCAGGGCTGTGAAGGAGTTGAGAGACTATGCGCAGACATCAGTATCTCTTCTGGATTTTGTGTGGGTTTATCTTGGTGCTGCTCGGCACGGTTGGGCTGACTCAAGAGCCCTCCGATCCCAAGAGTGTCGCTCGGTTGGAGCACGACCCTCGAATAGACAGCGTGCTCGCGCAGATTCTGAAGCTTGGGGAGCAGGGCCAAGCGCAAGCCGCAGCGCAAGCCGCAGCGCAGTTTCGTGTCCCTGTCGTTGGCAACATGGTGACGGTGATCTGGCAAGTGCCTGAGAGCGTCAGTCGGGACCCTGCTGCTCAAGACTTATTGAAGAGACAGATCGCGTTCATGCGTGGGCAAGTCGTGGCGACCTCCAAGTTTGCGTGGAAGGTCCAGATGCCCATGAATCTCGGGCTCTTGCGGGCTGCGCTCCTCCAGGCAGGAGGCGTCGTTCAGTTTGTGAGGCCTCCGTTGATCCCCCAGACACTCGTGGTCAGCGAAGGGGTCGCGCTTACCGGTGCGTCGAACTATCACGCCCAGGGCTTTCGCGGCCAGGGCGTCAAGATCGCCGTGATTGACCTGGGGTTTGCCGGGTTGACAGCAGCCCAAAGCCGTGGGGAACTGCCGGGGGGCATTCAAACGTTTGATTACACCGGCACAGGGATCGAGTCCTGGACCAATCACGGCACCGCCGTCGCCGAGATCGTTTATGACATGGCTCCCCAAGCTCAATTGATCTTGATGAAGGTCGGCGACGAAGTTGATCTAGAGAATGCCAAAGAAGAAGCCATTCGTCAGGGCGCAAAGATCATCAATCACTCTGTGGGCTGGTTCAACACGAATTTTTATGACGGCACCGGGG
>JAILZC010000035.1 GCA_023512665.1 Candidatus Bipolaricaulota bacterium
CTTTGGGTATAACTTCTTCGTGCATAACACCCAGCTCATCCAAGCCGTCGCGATTGACCCGCGCCGCGATCTGATCAACGCGCCTGCCGATGTGCTCGCAGAGATCAACAAGCGCCGTGAGGCCAATAAGAAGCCCCCGCTCAAGAACGGCGGCGGTGAGTGCAAGGGCATCCTGCCCACTGTAGATACGATCTTGGGATTCATCTATCAGCCGCTGAGCCGCCCGCTCTTCATCTATGTCAACAAGAAGAGCGGCGAGCGCCCCGCTGTTGACGAGTTCATCAACTTCTATCTCGATGAGTCCCGCCTGGGCAATCAGGAGTTTATGCTCAACAAAGCGGGGTATCTGCCGGTGCCGCGCGAGGTGCGCGAGGAGGCTCGCACCTGTTGGAAGAAGCGCACCACCAGCACGGCCTTCGGTGGGAATTACTCTGGGTTGTCCTTGTCTGACATTCGCAAGAAATACGGCGAACACTGCAAGTAAACCAACCCCTCCAGCCGAGCCTCCCAGGGAGACCCCGACCCTGGGAGGCTCGGCCCCCCTCCCTGCTCATTTGACGGTACCTGGGCCCTAGTGCTATAATATTGTGGGGAAAACTATATAGAAGCGATCAGCACCATGAAACCAGCGAGAACGACTCAGCCCGCCCTGCACGCTCCCCCAGGACGATATCTCAAAGAGCGCTTCATCCAAGGAGTGCTCTTCGCTTGCGCGTTCTTGGCCGTCGTCGTCACGGCAGTCACCATCTGGATCTTTGTGTCAGGCTCAGGGATCTTCTTCACTCAAGTCTCTCTCGGGGAGTTCTTAGGGGGCACGCGCTGGGCGCCTGTGGACACCTCAACACCCTCCTATGGCGCTCTGCCCTTGATCGCGGGCACGCTGATTATCACCGGGATCGCGCTGCTTGTGGCTGTGCCCATTGGGCTGTTCAGCGCCATCTACCTGAGCGAATTCGCTCCCGAGCGCGTACGCAAGGTCGCCAAGCCTATCCTCGAGATTCTCGCTGGGATTCCCACGGTCGTCTATGGGTATTTTGCGCTGCTCTTCGTGACGCCGCTGCTGCGCTCGGTGCTCCCTGAGATTCAGTTTTGGAACGCGCTCAGCGCGGGCATTGTGCTTGGGATTGCGATCATCCCCTTAGTTTCCTCTCTCAGCGAAGATATTATCTACGCGGTACCGCGCGAGCTGCGCGAGGGAGCTTATGCTCTCGGCGCGACGAAGTTCGAGACGATCCGCTCGGTCGTGCTGCCCGCGGCTCTGTCGGGGATCGCCGCGGCAATTATCTTAGCGATGTCGCGGGCCATCGGCGAGACGATGATTGTCGCAATCGCGGCCGGGCGGGTCCCCGCCTGGCCCCCGGATCTCCTCAAACCCCTGGAAACGCTCACCGTGCACATCGTCAACGTGGCTACGGGAGATGCTGAAGCCGGGGCGTTCATCTGGGCGACGATCTTCGCTATTGGGGCGTTACTGTTTGTGATCACGCTGCTCTTGAATGTCTTGAGCTACTGGATCGTGCGGCGCTTCCGGGAGCAATACGAATGAGTGCGCAGACGCTGCCACACGAGAGACGCTTACTGACTTGGCGCAAGACCAAGAGCGCGTTCTTTGGCTCGCTCACCTTCAGCACGATCCTCATCAGCTTCGCCCTGTTAGTCGCTCTGATCGTCTACATTCTCATCAACGCGCGCCCGCTGATGGCCATGCGCGCGGCCTCCCGCGCGGGCCTGGTGCTCTCCACGATGGTCATCCAATGGAACGCGAAAAATCTCCCCTACGTCATCGTGACCGACTTTGTCCCGGAGAGTGAAGCCGCGCGCGCTGGCGTCAGCGAGTTCGACGCGATCATTCACATCGGCTCTGAGACGGTCTATCGCTCAGCGCAGGTCTGGGAGGCCATCGCGCGGCTTCCCCAAGAGACCCTGCCCATCGGCTGGATCTCCGGCGATCCCACAAAGATTTTTGGTGATCTTCTGCCCCAGATGGACCCCCAGACGGGCGCGCTGCGCGTCGCTATAGACTATCTTCCCGAAGAGAGCCTGGGCTTTCGTGCGGGGCTGCGCCCTGGGGATATTTTAGTGCAAATCGAAGATATTCCCGTGACGGGCTCGCGCCAAGCCTGGGAGGCTCTGATCGTCGCCGCGCAGAAAAAGCCCCAGCCGGGCCCGCTCGCCGTGCAGATCGAGCGCGATGGGGAATTATTGACAATAGCCCTCGACGCCGAGCAGACAGCTCAAATTCCCATCACGCGCAGCTGGGCGAGCGCCATCTGGGATTTTCTCACGAGCTTCGACTCTAACTCGCCCGAAAAAGCCGGGCTGGCCAGCGCCATCGTGGGGTCGTTCTATTTAGTGGGGCTGACGGCGCTCTTTGCCCTGCCCATCGGAGTTGGTGCGGCGATCTATCTCGAAGAGTACGCCACCAAAAACCCGCTCACCGAGCTCATTCAGCTATTGATTGTCAATCTTACCGGCGTGCCCTCGGTGATCTACGGGATCATTGGGCTGGAAATCCTCGCGCGCGCCCTCAAGATGGACCGCGTCCTCATCACCGGCGCCCTGACTATGACTCTGTTGATCTTGCCGATGGTGATCATCGCGGCTCGCGAAGCGTTGCGGACTATCCCCGACTCGATCCGTCAGGCGGCGTATGCCGTGGGCGCGACGCGCTGGCAGGTCGTGCGCTCGCACGTGCTGCCCTATGCTCTTCCAGGAATCTTGACGGGCTTAATTATCGCGCTCTCGCGGGCGATGGGCGAAGCCGCCCTGCTCATTCTCCTAGGGGCTTTTCAGTATCTGACGTTCATCCCCGGGCTGCGCGATTACTTCACGGTCATCCCCATTCAGATCTTCACGTGGATCGGGGAAGCCAAAGACGGTTTTGCGAACATCGCCGCGGCGGCTATTGTCGTGCTCCTGGCAATCTTGCTCTTGTTGAACGGCCTGGCGATCTTCCTGCGCATCAGATTCCAGAGGAGGTGGTAAGCTATGGGAAGAAGTACTGTGACCCAGCCGCGCCTGGAGGCCCGGCTTTTGCAAGACGACTTCGCTCCCCAGGGAGAACCCATCTTGCAGACGCGCGCGCTCAGCCTCTGGTACGGTAAACAGCAAGCGTTGGACTCTGTGACGCTCGATATTCCCAAGAACAAGATCACGGCGATTATTGGGCCCTCCGGGTGTGGCAAGAGCACGCTCATTCGCTGCTTCAATCGCATGAACGATCTCGTCCCCGGGGTACGCATTGCTGGTGAGATCCTCTATCACCGGAAGAATATCTATGACCCTAACGTAGACCCCGTCGAGGTGCGCCGCAGAATCGGGATGGTCTTCCAAAAGCCCAACCCGTTCCCGAAATCTATCTACGAGAACGTGGCGTTTGGGCTGAGGATCAACGGCTTTCAGGGGAATCTCGCTGAGCACGTGGAGCGCGCGTTGCGCGCTGCCGCCCTGTGGGACGAGGTCAAAGATTATCTGCACACCAAGAGCGGCTACGATCTGTCGGGAGGCCAGCAACAGCGACTGTGCATCGCCCGCACGCTGGCCATCGAACCCGAAGTGATCCTGATGGACGAGCCGTGCTCCGCGCTCGACCCCATCGCGACTGCCAAGATCGAAGACCTGATGCTCGAACTCAAAGAACATTACACCGTGGTGATTGTGACCCATAATATGCAGCAAGCAGCGCGCGTCTCGGACTTTACGGCGTTTCTCTATCTGGGGCGCCTGATCGAGTACGGGCCCACGAAGAAGATCTTCGAGAACCCAGATAAAAAAGAGACCGAGGATTACATCACGGGGAAATTTGGGTAAAATAGGGCTCATCATGGTGCGCGAAAGTTATAAGCAACAGTTGGAGCGCCTGACCCAGTCGGTGCGCGAGATGGGCGAGAAAGTTTTAGAAGGGATTGATCTGGGCTTAAAAGCCCTACGCGAGCATGATCGCGCGCTCGCCGAGAGCCTCGATGCCTGGGACGACCAAGTGGACGAACTCAATCTGGCTATCGAGAAAGAGTGCATGGATTTGCTGGCCCTGCAACAGCCCGTCGCCGTTGATCTCCGTGTGATCACCAGCGTCTTCAAGATTATTACGGACTTGGAGCGCGCGGCGGATCTCGCCGTCAACGTCGGGCAATACGGCATGGACGTAGGGGTCTTCGTGCTCCTCCCCAAGGAAGAACTAACAGCCCTTGGGGAATTCGGGCGCGAGATGCTGCGCGACGCCGTGGACGCCTTCGTCACCAAAGACACCGCGCGTGCCCACGAGATTATCCGACGCGACGAGCAGATGGACGAGCGGTGCTGGCACCTGCGCCGCAAGGTGTTGGCAAAACTCCTCGAGCTGGCCCGCGAAGCGCACTCCCCCCAGGAAGCCAAGGAGTTCGTGGACGACGTCATCCCCGTCTTATGGTCCATTCGGGACTTGGAGCGCGTGGGCGATCACGCCGTGAATATCTCCGAGCGCACGATCTATATGGTCACGGGGCGCAAGGAGCGCACCAAGCACAAACTGCCGGAGGTCGGCCCATCATGACCATCGCTTACGAATCTCAGCGATCGTCGGCGGGCATAGCGCGGTGGGTGAGCGCCGCCGACGGCGATACCCTGCAGATCGCCCTGACGATCCGCCTCGTGGGCATTGACGCCCCGGAGATACACTATCCGGGCACGCAGAAGCCCAGCGCCTTCGACAGGAAATTAGAAAGTCTTCTTGCGACCCATCGGCGCGCCTTCAAGACCAAAGGATTCCGAGAGTATCTGGCGCCAAAGCTCGCCGAACGCCCCGGGACGCGCCAGCTCCACTGGGGCGAGCGCGCCCGCACGGCGTTGGAAGACCTCGCCGAAACTCGGCTGCGCCACCGCGCCGGAGGTCAGGTCCGCTACAGGAACCTCGCGCTCACCGTGGGCGAGCAGATGTTCGATCAGTACCGGCGGCTCTTGGCCTACGTCGCCCCCGAAGAGAGGAACCCCGACAGGAGACTGACGCTCAACCTGCTGCTGATACAGGAGGGCTGGGCTGTCAATTATATTATCTATCCCAATCTTCCCAAGCCCGACGATTGGGAGCGGCTCCAGAGGGCGGTGCGAGGAGCCCGCCGGCAGAAGCAGGGCTTCTGGAAGGACGAGCGGGTGCTGCTCGGCTACGAGTATCGTTTCTGTGTAGACACTCTTTTGGGCAAGCGAGCGGGGCCGGACAAATACTGCGTGGACGTCACCACGGGAGAGCTCCACGCGCCACATGAGTATTATCTCATTGAGCCGGAAAACCGGCTCTTCATTCTTAAAGAGCACCTGCGAGAGGCAAAGAGAATGCTCCGGGGGCTGAAGGCACGATGAGCACATCGCGCACGAAAATTATTTTTATCTGCGTGGGGAACTCCTGTCGCAGCCAGATGGCTGAGGGCTTCGCCAAGCACTACGCGCGCCAAAAGAACTTAGACGTCGAGATTCACAGCGCGGGCACGCACCCCGCTGGCTACGTCCACCCTGATGCTATCACAGTGATGCGCGAGAAGGGCATAGATATCACAGATCAGTATTCCAAGGGCTTCGATCCAGAGTGGCTCGAAGAGTTCGATTATATTATCGCGATGGGCTGTCTCGATTCGCCCTTCTGTCCTGCGGGCTTTCGCGGTGTCACCGAAGACTGGGGGATTCCTGATCCCATCGGGCGGGGCCTAGAATTTTATAAAAAAGTTCGGGATATGATCGAAGAGAGGGTGCTCCAGCTTCTGGACAAGCTCAGTTCATGAACGGATACTTGAGCAACGGCGGCCCGTGTGCTAGACTCCATGGGTCAGGAGGCTCTATGAGTGAAGTGCTGATCCGTTTGCAGATTGAGGCTCTTCCTGAGGGTGTCTACCTTGCCACGAGCGAGGACCTGCCGGGGCTGTTGGCTCAAGGGCGCACTTTGGCTGAAACCATCGAGATTGCTCAAGACGTCGCGCGCAAGCTCATCGAATCCTATCACGAGCATGGCGATCCCTTGCCCCCAGCCCTCCGCAAGCAAGCGCCGAAACGCATTACGCTGCAGGTGCCTCTCGGTGTGGGCACATGGGACGACTAAGTGGGTTCAGCTATCTTGATGTTATTACCAAGCTGCGCAAGGCGGGCTTTCAGTTTGACCGTTATGCTAAGGGAAGCCATGAAGTCTGGTGGAATCCTCAAACACGTGCTCGTGCGACCGTCCCACACCATCCTGGCGATCTCCCTGAGTGCGGACGATCCTTCGTCAAGCAGGCCTCAGCGTTGAGGAGTTTCTTCAGCTCTAAAGGGCGATAAGATCGTGGGCATCGAGATTCTCGATGCTTCAAAGCATCTGAATCTAGAGAGCCTGTTGCCGATTGAGTACGTACAGGCCCTCGGCAAGTAGCTGCGTGTGAGCGACACGCCTGCTCTAGCGACTGCCCCCCCTATTCTGTAAAATACGTATCTCTAAACTCACTCTATAGGAGGTCGAAAGTATGATCGTCAAGCTGCCCGACGGACGGACTCTTGAGCACAGCGGCCCCGCGACTCTGAAGGATGTGCTCGCCACGACGGCCAAGGAGCTCCTCAAGACCACCGTCGGCGCCAAGCTTGACGGTGAGATCGTGGACTTCCATAAAGTGCTGCCCGCCGACGCCACCGTCGAGCTGATCCCCCTCGACTCCCCAGAGGGCGCCGCGATCTATCGGCACAGCTACTCGCATATTTTGGCGCAAGCCGTGCGGAGGCTCTTCCCCGGAGTGAAGCTGGCCATCGGCCCGGCCATCGCAGACGGCTTCTATTATGACTTCGACGTCGAAAGTCCCTTCACCCCCGAAGACCTAGAGAAGATCGAAGCCGAGATGAAGAAGATCGTCAAGGAGAACTATAAATTTGAACGGCTGGAAGTCTCCAAGGACGAGGCACGCCACCTCGTCAGGGATGAGCCGTATAAGCTCGAGCTCTTGGACGAAATCCCCGACGAGAACGTCTCGTTCTATCGTGATGGGGATTTTATAGACTTATGTCGCGGCCCGCACATGCTCAGCACCGGTCAGGTGAAATATTTCAAGCTGTTGAACGTTGCCGGGGCCTACTGGCGCGGCGATGAGAAAAACAAGATGCTCCAGCGCATCTACGGCACGGCGTTTGCGACTCAAGAAGCGTTAGAGCAGCACTTGCAGATGCTGGAAGAAGCTAAGAAGCGCGACCATAGAAAGCTCGGCAAAGAGCTCGAGATCTTCTTCTTCGACGACGAGGTCGGGCCGGGGCTACCCCTGTGGCTGCCCAAGGGCGCGATCCTCATTGAAGAATTGGAGAAGTTAGCCAAAGAGACCGAAGCCAAAGCCGGATATCTGCGAGTGCGCACGCCGCACATCTGCAAAGAGTCTATGTATCTCAAGAGCGGGCATCTCCCCTATTATCAGGACTCGATGTACCCGCCGATGGAGCTGGAGGGCGTCAAATACTATCTTAAGCCGATGAACTGTCCCCATCACCACAAGATCTTCGCGGCGCTGCCACGAAGCTATCGCGATCTCCCTC
>JAILZC010000036.1 GCA_023512665.1 Candidatus Bipolaricaulota bacterium
TCATTGCACCAGGGGACCCGGCGTTCAAGTCTTTGGCGGAGCAGTTAGTAGCCCTTACGCCCAAGAATCGGCTACCTATGGTTGGCGTGATGGAGATGTGTGAGTGGATTCCACCTTGGGGCCCACCTCCCATTCTTATACCTTGTAGGTTTTTGCCTCTCGAATCGGTCAAAGAGTGCGGGAGCACAATTGCGGACACCCTCATAGACCCAGAAGCACCGAAAGACCCATTGGCAGCGGCCCGCTCCCTGGACGATGGGCCTCCCCTGATTGGGGCTGCTAGGTCCTATGATGATGGGAGCTTCTTACTGGGCAGAGCACCATTGCCGAGGGGGGGTTACTACGTCTGGATGGCCGAGGCGGGGAAGCTGGGGGTCAAGCCCCCGCCGGAGATGATCGGCACATTACACTGGTTCATCTTCATAGGCCACGTCAAGCCCCCGCCAGAGATGATGGATATTACGGCCATTCTCTACTACCCGGATGAGAAGTTCCGCACGGCGGATGAGTGGCTCAACATCATCGGCGCGCTTATTAGCCTGAAAGACAGAGGCTGCGATCTGACCGTGCGCCACCTGTCAGTCAGAGCCACTAAGATCACACCCCCTTGCACGATTCCCCCTTGTCCGCCACCTCAGTGGGAGATCATGGCTCTGGCGATCGTCGCTAACATCGGCCAGATTGATGTGAAGGACTCCTTCACCGTGCGCGTCCTGCTCAACGGGCGTATCATTCACGAGGAGGAGATCGCCGAGCTGGCCGCGGGAGCGTCGCGCCCGGCCTTGGCCTCAGCAACAGTTGACAAACCAGGGCGGTACATCGTGATGGTGATGGTGGACCTCCCGATGAACAAGATCAAGGAGCTCAACGAGGCGAACAACATCGCTGTAAGGGGCATAAACGTCCGATAAGAGAGCTGTGAGGTGAGAGGGCATGGTCCGAAGGGGCATCTAAGCTCACGGCTCGGATGCCCTTCGCCGTTCACTGCGGAGGACCCGGTAACGAGGACTTCATCTCACATTGGCAGCGGTACTTCTTCTTGTTGTGTTACCAACGAAGCGTAGAAGAGAGCCGCTTGGATGTCTTCTTCCGTCACTGGGGGGTACTCTTCGATGATCTCTTGGTGGGTCATGCCCGCGGCGAGGGCATCGAGGATGACGAAGACCGGGATGCGCGTGCCCTTGATGCAAGGCTTACCGTGGCAAATCTGCGGATCAATAGAGATGCGCTCCAAGAGCTCAGGCTTCATAGTGGTCACCTCTAAGAATTTTATGAGAGGACTACCGCGGAAGCAAATCCTAAGATGAGAGGGAGGACGAAATGATCCTGACGTTCGAGCTGGTGAAGCCCGAGGCCGTGTCCGATGAGCGCCTCTTCGCCCTGATGCACCGGGCACGCCAGATCGCCATCGAGATTGACGGGGTCTATGACCTGGCGCTCTACCGCACCGAGCGCCCCACTATCTGGCAGTGCAGCATCGACACCGAAGACGAGCAGGCGTGGAAGCTCCTGCAGTCCGACCCACACTTCCGAGAGGTCTGCGAAGCCGTGCAACGGTTAGGTGTGAGCATCACTCTAGAGAACCAGCTCGAACGACAGATCTGAACGTCACTCAAATATACAGCCGCTCCGGGTCGACTTCGGTGCGCAGCACCCGGAGCTCGTCTGAGCTTGGGGGCTCGTTCTGCGCGACTTTCTTGGGAACGATCAGCTCAAAGCCTGTGTTCTCTAGGACTCTTTCGACGGTCACCCCAGGATGGGTCGCAAGCAGCATCATGCGCTTGGTCGCGTCGTCATAGCCTAACAGAGCTAAGTCCGTGACGACGCGATAGGGTCCCGTCCCAGCGGGCAGCCCCGCGCGCTCCCGCGCCCCAGGACCATCTAAGTACCCCGGCGTCGTGATGAAATCTACTTTCTCAATGAAGCGCTTCTTCTCGTGCTTCATGATCGCGATGGTGCGCCAGCAGAGCGACCCCACGTCGTTGGCCCCACCGCTGCCGGGCAGTCTCACTTTGGGCTTGTCGTACGGCCCGATCACCGTCGTATTTAAGTTCCCGTAGGGATCGATCTGAGCGCCGCCGAGAAAGCCGTACTCGATCAGCCCGCGCTGCGCCGTCTCCATCACGTCGCAGATCCCTGTGGCGACCATCGCTCGATAGAAAGTGCGGGCTTCGCCCACGGCGCGAGGCAGGTCTTCGAGAGAGGCCCCGATGCCGCCAAACTCAAAGATCGTAATGAGATCGGGGTTATAGAGCTTCTTCGCCAAAGACGCCGCCAACATCGGAATGCCCGTCCCAATAAATGCCGTGCGCGCTTCTTTCATCAAGCGCGCTGCAATGCAGATCATCAGTTCGGTGGGGCTGTAGGTCTCTGTTCCCATAGCTCTCTCCTTCTTCAATCATGCTTCAATCATGACCTAACCCCTTGCCCCTTCCCTAAAGGGAAGGGGAACTCCCCTCCCACTTTAGGGGAGGGGCTGGGGGAGAGGTCACCGTCCCTTGTTCGCTCCCTTCAGAGCTTCGAGCCGATCCCGCCCAATCAGATCCAAATACTCTTGATGGGTCTTGGGACCGTAGACGTACTTCTGTAGGTACTGTTGCGTCGTCTCTTCGGTCTCGGCAGCTTTGAGAAACTCTAACAGATGCTCTTGATCGCGCTCGTAGCAATAGCACATCTCGCCGGGGTGCGACCCGAAGGGCGCCACGACGACCGCGTCTACCAAGAACCACGGGATGATCGTGCGCTCCGGGTATCGCTGAATCTCTTCAGTCGAAATAAGCTCTTCCGTGCTAATAATCAAGCGCTTCGACGCGCGAGCCATCTCAAACGCAAAGCCCGAAATCCCGTCAATCTGGGCGTTGCCGTACTTGTCCGCACGGTGGACGTGAATGATCCCGACGTCCAAAATGAGCGCGGGCAGGAGCGTCACGGCGATCCCTGTGAATGGGTCCTTGACGACTTTGGCTGAGCTGTACTTGAACGTATCCGTGCCGAGCATGGATCGGACGGGGATGAACGGCACGCCCATCGCTGCGGCCTTGAAGCGCCAGGCCATCGCTCCATTACTCCACTCGACGAGCTTCACTCTTCCGCTCTCAGCAGCTCGGCGCAGAATATTCGACAGCCCCAGCACCTCATACCCTACATACGTAATATCCATCGCTTCGACGAGGTCCGCCGCTACGAGAAAGTCGATCTCTAGCAGCCCTTGCCCGGCAAGCCTGAGCTTCTTCTTCCCCTGGCGCACGATCTCCCGCATGACCGACATGGGGCAGCGCACCGTGCCGTAGAGCTCGACCCCGATATAGTCTCCGTCTTTGACAAAGCGCTTGACGGCCTCATGATCGTCCATGACTTTGTCTCTGAGGGCTGGAGACTTGTTCTCCTTCAGCCAGCGACGAAACTCCTCGACGTCTGGGGGCTGTAAGAGCCCCTTCTGCCCAGATGCGATGATCTCCATACCACGCTCCTGTGCTCTTTTTTTATATCATAGCTCCTTCGGTATAGCCCATCCATGACATTTCGCACATGCACGGTTGATGATAATCAAGATCAGGGTTTCTAGCAAGGCTTTGCCTTCAAGGCCTATAATGATCTAAAATAACAATAACAAAGAAGGGAGGCTCTCATGGTGACTCGGCGTCGGTTCCTCCAAGCGTTGGCCGGCGGCCTCCTTGTGGGGGCTATGATCTCCAAGCGAACGTCCCTCCCCAAAGCCCAAGAGCAAATCTCCCAAGTCTCGTTAGTGAAGACCCAAGATCGGCGTCGCGGCGTGCGGACGGCCGTCAGTTTGCTCAAGATCAACAGCCCGTCAGCTTAAAGAATTTCGTGGGTATGGTCGCTCGATACTCCGTCAAAGACAATATTATATGATGGAGCTGCACAGCTCGCCCTATCAAGCGGAATGGTCGCCCGTTCTTCTTGAAGAAGCTCCTCCTGCCAGCCGGAGAGACTCTCCACCGCGAGGAGGATCTCTCCTCGCTGAACGAGCTGCTCGTTGTATTCCTTCCAGTCCCTCTTTTTCTCCTCGGTCATTGCCAATCCCTCCGCCCCCAGCATAGCTCCCCAGACCTTGCTTATTCAACACAGCACTCTTTGCATTTCCTCTTCATACTCAGGATTGAGCCTCCACATACCCTTTACCAACACATCGCGGTCCCAAGGCATTAGGATCAGAGCATCTGTGCAAATGGCATACCATTCCGGCATCTTGCTATTTTTGTGGACGGCGAATGTTGCACAGCGCACTTCTCTTGGGCCAATCTTCTGGATCTCAGCCTTAGCATAGTTGAGTGTCTGCATCTGAATACAAATGTCATCGACGAGTAGCACGCGTTTCCCTTTTAAGTCCGTTGTAGGTGGTACAAAAATCTTGGGTTCTTTCCGAACAATACGCTCGTTATGCCTCCTTGACAACTTGATAGGAAAGAAGTCCACGGAAAAAGCCGAGGCTAGCACAACGCCTGGTATGACGCCGCCTTTTGCGATACCTACCACGACCTCAGGGGCATACTCGGAGCGTATCTTTTGGGCCAGCTCCTTGCATAGCCGTCCAAATTCATCCCATGAAAGGTCGAGGACATGTGAGTGATAGTGATTATAAGAGTCCATAACTTCAATTTCCCTCCTCTTTATGATAATCGAGATTCCTGCCCCTGGCAAGGCCCTTGACTCCTCACACACTATGATCTAAGATAGCAAGCAGAAGGGAGGCCAACTATGGTGACCCGGCGTCGGTCCCTCCAAGGGCCGGATGACGAGAGCAAAAGCCTTGCCGCGCGCGTGCGAGAAGTCCTAGACCGCGGCTAGAGAGAGAAGCGACTTAGCAAAAACTGGTGGCATCGCTTGAGAGCCTCTCTGTTCCCCGGCCAATATAAGAGTTCCAATGCCTCCTCAAAACGACACCAGCGCCACTCGTCGTGTTCCAACGGGTCTATCTGCGGCTCTTGCTGAACGCCTATATGGGCTACAAAGACATATTCTATGATCTCTCGCACCGTGGAAGAGTAGAGATGGCGCCATTCTTCATCCAAGGGAAATGAGTACGAGTAGTCAATCTTTTCCAATAGAGATGGGACAAGTCCTGTCTCCTCAAGAAGCTCACGTTGAGCTGCTTCCGTGAGCCCTTCACCCTGCTGGACGCCCCCTGTGACCCCTTGCCAAAAACCGCCACAGCTTGGGATGCGATGTAGCAGTAAATACTCCCAACGATCTCCAATCCGCCTCACGGGATAGACCAACACTTGAATGGGCTGCCTCACTGTTTTAGTATATCAAGCAACTATGGCAAAGCCCAGCGTATGAGTTCCAATGGCGGAGGATTATGGGCAGGAGGCAGGAAGTCACCGTTCGCCTTGCCAGCAGGGAAGAGTTGGAGGAGTTCGCCGCCCAAGAGTGGGCTCGCTACAACGCTGAAGCCGGGGTCGCCTGGGACTCCCGGCGGTATTGGCTCGCCGCTGAGCTGGAAGGTCGGCTCGTCGGATTCGCGGTCTTTCATATTGTTGGTGGGGTCGGGCACCTTGATCAGCTCCTCGTGGCCAAGGAATACCGCGGAAGGGGTATCGGCTCTAAGCTGCTGAATGGATTTGAAGAACACTGTCGTGCTGAGGGGTGCCACAAGCTGACCCTGGAGACAGCGGAATACCAAGCGAGAGAATTCTACGAGAAGCATGAGTTTGAGATTGCTTGTGCTCTACGGGATAACAAATTTCATCGCACCTGGTATCTGATGGAGAAGGACCTGGGATGCTCAAGGCGATCCTGACCGATAGCAGTTGCGGGTAGCACCTCTTTGTAGGAGATGAAACAGGGGGTTATGACATACCAAAGGGGGAGGGGTATGGATATCCAGAATATGAAAATCCGGCCCTATCAAAAGGCGGACTTACCCAAGCTGGTGGGCCTTTTCAATGAGGTCTATCGAGGAAGCCATGAGTTCATCCCTTATACTGAAGAGAAGCTCCGCGCAGAACTGGAGGAGGCCAGCTCTATCTTAGTTGTGGCGGATGAGCAAGGCAGGATTTTGGGGCTCGGCTTGCTTCGCCGGGAATGGCATGGTGAAGAGATCCAACTCTGTGCTCAACCAGGGCAGCAAAAGATAGAAGAGCAACTGCTCTCGGCCATCGAGTCCCAGGCCCGAAGCGGCGAGATTAGCACCGTAGTCGACAGCGAAGACTGCGACAGAATCGAATTCTTTGTTGCCAGGGGCTATAAGCCAGATGGAAGCCTCTACCACATGGTCGCTGAGCTGGACCAGCCGAGGGCCGTTCCAGTACCCCAGGGCTATTTACTCCGCGGGCTCAAACCCACTGAGGAAGAAGAACTCATCGAGGTTGTGAACGCCGCCTACGAAGGGGAACGGCTCCGGCTAGGCGCGCTGGCAAGGTGGCACTCGGAAGACCCAGCCTTCAGCGCGGCGTGGGTCCAGATGGCGGAGCACAAAAATCGCTTGGTCGCGGCAGTCGTCGCCCGCTCTGATCGAGATTTCAATCAGCACTACCATGCTAAGCGCGGGTATCTCGGCCCAGCAGCTACGCTCCCAGCCCACCAAGGGAAGGGCCTAGGAAAGGCTCTCACCGCCCAGGCGCTGAACTTCCTTCGAGAGCACGGGCTGGAGCGAGCTTCCCTCTATACCTGGAGCGGGAACGTTGCAGCCCTGAAAGTCTTGAAGAGTCTCGGTTTTCGCGTGAGCCACGAGTGGCAGATCCTCACCAAGTCCATTGGTGTATAATACCTGAGGAAGTGAACCAAGCATGGGACGAGCAAGAATAGTTTTAGTAGTAGCACTGTTGATGCTCATCGCAAAGGAAGCATTCCCCGGCACGAAGATGGTGTCGCCAGGTTCTGAAAAGTTCTACGCGGTGTCGGGGAATGGCACGCTGTTCACGCGCGCCAGCATCCCAAGTTTCACCGACATTCAAGAAGGGACGAACGGCATCGCACTTGCGGACTTGAACCGCGATGGCTGGATGGACATTATCGCAACGTATACCCCACCGATGGGCTCAGCAGGAAGCAGTCAAGACAAACTGCGCGTGTTCATCAATCAAGGCAATCTGCGATTCAAAGAACATGCGATCAAGATCACAAATCAGAAATTCGCGCCGAGCGAATTTGGGAAGCGCGCGCAAATCCCGAACCTCGTGGACTTCAATCGCGACGGTTTCCTTGATCTCTACATCACGCGTAGCGCGCCGATGAACGCAGGCCAGTTCATACCCGGCAGACCGATCATTGGGAATTCCTTGCTCGTCAGCCAAGGCGCGTGGGATACATTTGTGGATGTGTCCGAAAAGATGGGGGTGCGCAACGAGGTCGGCTACAATCGCCAATCGTCCATTGGCGATGTCAACAAGGACGGCTGGCTCGACATCGCGGTCGGATGCGACAACATCGGCAATGCGATGGGCGGATTGCCGCACAGTCGCCTGTACATCTTTCAGC
>JAILZC010000037.1 GCA_023512665.1 Candidatus Bipolaricaulota bacterium
CTCAAAGAGCACCTAGAAGCCCTCAAGATTGGGAGAATTCTCGGCCCGGCGCGAGCCCTGCCCTATCGGCTGCGCGGGCGCTATCGCTGGCAGATCGTGCTCAAGAGCACCGACGAAGCTGCGCAGAGGGCCGTTTGGACAGCCATCACAGAGCTGAAGCTGGCCGACTCAGTGACGGTGAACGTTGACCCTCAGCTCTGAAGAGAATTTTCGTCGCTATGGGGGTGAACTCGGCGCGCTCGCGCAGCTTCGTGTAGAGCGCCGCGAACCCAAAGCTCAGCATCATCAAGCTCAAACCGAAAGCGACTTGGGTGAGAATGACCGCGTCCCCGGTCAAGCCCCAGCGCGTGGAGCTCCACCACCCGCCGAGTACAATCCCTAAGACAAACATGATCGCCGGGATGAGATAGAGCAACGCCGACGCTTTCACAACAGAAGCGTTCGATTTGAGCTGGAGCACGACGCGATCTCCGGGGATTGCCCCGACTTCATTGAGCGCCTCGATCTCCATGACGGAAGACTGCCGGAAGAGGCTGCCCAAGACTCCCCGGCGCTGCTCTACCTCTTCGGGGGAGCACGCGGTGCTCAGCACACAGGTGCAGTTCTCGCACGTCCCGGAACGATAGACTCGAACGCGCACACGATCAGCAGTTTGATCGACAACAATTCCTTCAGCAGTATCTCTCATACTCTCGACCTCGCTAAAAGTATACTAAAATAGTCCGAGTTTTACAAGGGAGCTATTTTCGTTGCCCAGAAAATGTTGCTATAATAAAGCCATCATTACACGAAGGAGTGGTTGAGCCATGTTCACGGTGACAGAGAGGGCCGCACAAGAGCTCTATCGGTTCTTGCAGAGCGAAGGGAAGGCAGATCACGCGCTGCGCGTGGTCGCTCAGGCAGGCGGGTGTAGCTGTTGCGGCCCGGCCTACGGGCTCTTCTTGGAGAAGGAGATGACCCCCGGAGATGTCGTGGTGCAAGCCGGCCAGATCAAAATCTTCCTCGATCAGATGAGCAGCGAGCTTCTGTCCGAAGCCAAGCTCGACTTCATGGACGGCCCTGAGCAGGGCTTCTTTATAGATAACCCCAAGGCCCAACCTCAGGGGGATTGCGGCTGCACGCACTAAGAGCGCACGAGAAGGAGCATCATGGGAACACTCATTGCGCTGGGCGTCGTCGCCCTATTGATTCTCTTAGTGATCGGGCTGTATAACAGCTTGGTCACGGCACGCAATCGCGTGGAGAACGCGTGGTCTCAGATAGATGTGCAACTCAAGCGCCGGCATGATCTCATCCCCAACTTAGTAGAAGTCTGCAAGGGCTATATGAAGTACGAGCAGAGCGTCTTGGAGGGCGTGACCAAGGCCCGCCAACAAGCTGTGCAGATTGTTGGTGGTAGTGTGCAAGACCGCGCTCAAGCTGAGAATATTCTCACGAGCGCGTTGCGCCAGCTCTTCGCCGTCGCGGAGAACTACCCCGAACTCAAGGCCAACCAAAATATGCTCGCCCTCCAAGAAGAACTGAAAGCCACGGAGAACCGCATCGCGTTCGCGCGCCAGCACTATAACGACTCCGTGATGAGCTATAACACGCAGATTCAGCAGTTCCCCGCGAATCTCTTGGCGAGCAGTTTCGGGTTTCAGCCCAAAGCGTTCTTCGAGTTGACCGACCCGACCCAGCGCGAGCCGGTCAAAGTGCAGTTTTAGCCAAAGATGTACGACGCCATTGCAGCCAATCGTCGCAACACGTTCTTCTTGATAGCTGCGATGGTCGCCGTCTTGATGCTCATCGGCTATGCGTTCGGTGTATATTTTGGTCTGGGTGAAGGCGGGCTGATCATCGCTGCTGTTGTTGCGGTGCTGTGGATCGGCATCAGCTACTTTCACGGCGACAGTATTTTGCTTGCGGCCAGCCGCGCCCATGAGATTCAAAAAGCCGATCACCCCCAGCTCTTCAATGTCGTTGAAGAGTTGACTATCGCCGCGGGCCTGCCCATGCCTAAAATCTATATCATCGAAGATTTGGCCCCCAATGCGTTTGCGACGGGGCGAGACCCCCACAACGCCTCGGTCGCTATCACACGGGGGCTTTTAGAGAAACTCAATCGGGAAGAACTTCAGGGCGTGATGGCCCATGAGCTCTCCCATATTCAGAATCAAGATATTCTCTATGCGACGCTGATCGGGGCCATCGCCGGGGCGATCATTCTGATCTCCGATGTCTTCTTGCGCTCATTGCGCTTCAGCGCGGGCAAACGCAGCAGTCGCAGCAGCAAGGGCAAGGGCGGCGGGGGCGTAGCACTGATCGTGCTCGTGGGGATGATCTTAGCTATGCTCGCGCCGGTGATCGCGCGGCTCTTGCAGTTGGCGGTCTCGCGCCAGCGCGAGTATCTCGCCGACGCCTCGGCAGCCCTCATGACACGCTACCCCGAAGGGCTCGCGTCAGCGTTAGAAAAGATCGCGCGCGACCCCGACCCCTTAGAGGTCGCCAGTCGCGCGACACAACATCTCTATATTGTCAACCCGTTCGAGAAAGACCGCTGGAGCTTGGACTCGCTCTGGTCTACCCATCCCCCATTGGAAGAGCGCATCACGCGCCTGCGCGCCATGCGCTGACTGCGTCGGCTAATTCATGTGGATTTCGCTCTCTTGGATGAGGTTCTCGAACGAGACGAGTTTTTGGCGCAGCTTCATGCCCTTTAATCTCTCTAGGGCTTCTTTCTCGATCTGGCGGATTCTCTCGCGGCTCAGCCCAAAAACCTTCCCGACCTCCTCGAGGGTGAGCGGTTGCTGGCCGCTCAGCCCGAAGCGCAGGTCTAAGACTTTGCGCTCGCGCTCGCTCAGCTCTGAGATAGCTCGGCGCAGCTCCTCGCGCTGAATGTCAGAAAATGCTTCTTGTAATGGGGAGGCCTTCGTCCGCCCGATGAAGTCGCCGAGCACCGAGCCTTCTTCCTCGTCGCCGATAGGCTCCTCGAACGAGCGCGTGTACGGGCTGATCTTCTTGACGCGCTCGACCTCCTCGGCGGGCACACCGAGCATCTTGGAGAGGTCTTGGATGCTGGGCGTCTCCCCGTTCTCTTGGACGTACTCCTCTTCGGCCTTGTAGATGCGGCGCATCAGTTCGAGCACATGGGTGGGGATGCGAATCGTCCGGGCTTTATCGGCAATGGCGCGGCTGATCGCCTGGCGAATCCACCACGTCGCGTAGGTGCTGAACTTATAGCCCTTGCGATAGTCGAATTTCTCAATCGCTTTCATTAAGCCAATATTGCCCTCTTGGATCAAATCCAACAGAGAGAGCCCACTGCCCTGGTGCTTCTTGGCGATGGAGACGACCAAACGCAAGTTGGCCAGCGCCAGCTGCTCGCGGGCCTTCTTATCGCCGCGCGCGACGCGCTTGGCCAGCTTCACTTCCTCCTCGCGGGTCAAGAGCGGGACCTTCCCGATCTCTTGTAAATAGAGCTTGACGAGGTCTTCGGAGAGGTCGCCTTCCCCAGGGCTCTCCTCGGCGGGGAGCTCCGGTTCCAGCTCCTCCTCGAACTCCTCTTCCAGCTCCTCTTCATTGGCCATCTCGAAGATCTCCGTTTCCTCTTCCGTGTGCATGGGCATCACAAACTCCTTCGCCTTCTATTCTAATCGGGATTCTTGGGGTTTCCACACAAAGAAACCTCTGGCTTGACCAGAGGGTGCTGGGACACCAAAGAACTCCTGCGCACGCTAGTGTTATTATAGCTTCCTTGGTCGCTGTTGTCAAGAGCAGCTCAGGGTTTTGGGCACTCCGTGCGCCTTTGGAATCGCTCAGGGCCGGGAGGTGCTCGCTGCCAGCACCAACCGAAGGGCAGAGTCCCCTTGGGGAAGAGACAGGGCTCCTTGCCGTCGCTCTGGCGAGGCTCTATGCTGATAGCTAATGAATGTAAAGCGCAAGCGGATCGGCGTGCTGATGGGGGGGCTTTCGCCGGAGCGCGAGGTCTCACTCAGAAGCGGGCAAAACGTCTACAAAGCATTGGTACGGCTGGGCTACCGCGCTCAGGCGATTATCCTCGACCATCCCGACCAGATCGTCCCTGCGCTCTCCGAGATAGATATCGCGTTTCTCTGCCTGCATGGCGGCATCGGTGAGGACGGGACTCTGCAAGCCCTTTTAGAAATCTTAGAGATTCCCTATGTGGGATCGGGGGTCTTGGCGTGCGCGTTGGCTATGAATAAACCGCAAGCCAAACGGATCTTCGTGAGCCAGAAACTGCCTACAGCTCCCTGGATCGAGCACCACGAAGGGCTGTGGCCCGACTGGCAGGAGCGCGTTGCTGCACAGATCGGCTTCCCCTGCGTCGTCAAGCCCGTGCGCGAGGGCTCCAGCGTGGGCGTGCGCATCGTGCACTCTCCCGAAGAACTCATCCCTGCGTGCCAAGCGACTCACTCGGAGTTCGGGGCTTTCTTTGTCGAGAAATTCATCCCTGGGAAAGAGATCACAGCGGGGATATTACGCATAGACGGCGACGACCGCGCGCTCCCGCTTATAGAGCTTCGGCCCCATCGCGAGTTTTATGACTATATCGCGAAATACACTCCCGGAGAGTGCGAGTTTATCATCCCCGCCGAGCTGGACGCCGAGACGACCTCTCGCGTCCAGCGGCTCGCCTTGCAAGCCCACACCGTGCTGGGGTGCTTTGGGTTCTCGCGGGTAGACCTGCGCGTCACTCCGCAGAATGAGCCCTATCTGTTAGAAGTGAACACCCTGCCGGGGATGACCAACACGAGCGATCTTCCAAAAGCCGCGGCGGCGATGGGCATAGGATTCGACGAGCTGGTCGAGCGCATGCTCCTGACAGCCCTGGAAAAGCAGTCAGCGCCCAGCGCTCAGCTTGTCGGCTGAGAGCGCACAGCGTATTTCGTCTGGGGGGCACCAGACAAACTGAAAACGCTCTTCGAGCCAGCGCCCTAGCACGCTCCCCCGCGCCAGATGATGGGCGTACTGAGCATGAAGGCACTTCACGGTGCGAAGATCAGCAATCCCGGCGATCCCGCGATCCCGGAGCACCTCCAGCCAACCGCGCTCTTCTAAGAGCTTTTTCTCTTGGGGGCTGAGCAGCGAGAGACGCTCTTGGGCATAGCGCCGATGGTCTTCACAATAGAGTCTTTGAAGTTCTGGGTCACGGGCGATCTCGTCTTCGAGGGTCTTAATGACGCCTCGCTCTTCTAATCGAGAGAGTTGCTCGCGCAGGATGGGGCAGGTCAGCCAGAAGAGCGTGGGAAATGGCTCTTCGTTATCTAATAATGGTGCGACGCGGATGACTGCGGGATACCCCCAGGGGCAGCGCACTTCGATATTGACGAAGCCGCGCGGGGGCCGGCCAAGCTGCTTCTCGATGACACAAAGATCGTTGGGCACTCGTGTAGGGTATCAGAGCATCTCTGCTGGTGCAACTGTTATCGTTTCCTATAAGCTTGACCAACTCCCCCTTGGGACATATAATGCTATGCGTGCTATGTCTCAGGTTCTTGGGCCACGAGAGCTTGCAGCCCTCGAGCGTATCGGCGATCTGATGCTCCCCGGAGATTCAGATCTCCCTGCTTTCTCCCAGACGGGCTGCATCGCGTTCGTAGATGATCTCCTGCGCTCCATGGACCCTAAAGACCGCGATGACGTCAAGACTCTGCTGAAGATACTCTCGCTCTTGCCCAGCCCGCTGCTACGCGCGTTTGTTACACTCTGTCAGACGCGCTGGACGTCAACGCTGCGCATGATCGAGCTGGGACTGAAAGGGCTCGTCATGAGCTTGTACTACTCCAATAAGACCGCCCCTCACTATAGCGGACGCAAGCCCTGCGATGTGATCGGCTTCAGCCTGCAGCGCTTGTAAAGTCACCCCGTTTGTGCTATACATAGCGAAACGACTATGTTCGCCAAGGCCATCAGCGGTTCCGTGGTCGGCATTGACGCCGAGCTCATCGAAGTCCAGTGCGATATCGCCCTGGGGCTCCCAACGTTCACCATCGTGGGGCTGCCCCAAAAAGAAGTCCAAGAGAGCCGTGAACGTATCCGAAGTGCTCTCAAAAACGCGGGCTTCGACTTTACCGCCAAGAGAATCACTGTCAATCTCGCGCCCGCAGACCTTCCTAAAGAAGGAGTCGGGCTCGATCTGCCCTTGGCGCTGGCGATCTTGGTCGCGACGGGCCAGATCTCTCGTGAACGTCTCACGGAGTTCTTAGCGTTAGGGGAGCTTTCGCTCGACGGGGAGGTGCGCCCGGTCAAGGGCGTCCTCCCTATCGCTCTGGCGGCCCGAAAAAATAATCTCAAGGGCGTCATCGTCCCTGCAGGCAACGCCAGAGAAGCCGCCATCGTCTCGTCGCTCGAAGTCTACGCCGTCGAGAATCTCCAGCAAGCGATCGCGTTTCTCAACGGCGAGCTGCAGATACAGCCGACGACCGTCGAGCCGGCTCTCTTAACAAGTGACGGCTCGCTCTACGAGTGCGATCTCAGTGAGATCAAGGGCCAAGAGCAAGCGAAGCGTGCCCTGGAGGTCGCCGCAGCCGGGGGACATAATATCTTACTGATCGGCCCGCCGGGCTCAGGCAAGAGTATGCTCGCCAAGCGGCTTCCCACGATCTTGCCCCCGCTCTCATTCGAAGAGTCTTTAGAAGTGACAAAGATTTACAGTATCTTGGGACTCTTGCCCGCAGATCGCCCGTTGATGCTGACGCGGCCCTTCCGTGCCCCGCACCACACGGTCTCTTATGCGGGCATGGTCGGTGGAGGACACGGCCAGCCCCGCCCCGGGGAAATCTCTCTGGCCCATCACGGCGTCTTATTCTTAGACGAGCTGCCTGAATTCGAGCGCGACGTCTTAGAGACATTGCGCCAGCCCCTCGAAGAGCGGGCGATCACGCTCTCGCGGGCCGCCTCGGCCCTGACGTTCCCAGCAAATTTTATGTTAGTCGCGGCCATGAACCCCTGCCCGTGTGGGCATCGGGGAGATGCGAAAAAGCCCTGCCGATGCAGCCCTCTCGACGTGAACCGCTACCGCAAGCGGATTTCCGGCCCGTTTCTTGATAGAATAGATATATTCGTGGAGGTGCCACGGCTGACCAAAGAGGAGTTGATGGGAAAGCCCACGGGCGAAAGCTCTCAGGCGGTTCGCGCGCGGGTGGAGCGGGCCCGCCGGGTTCAGGGCGAACGATTTCGGGGGCAAAAGATCTTCGCCAATGCGCAGATGGGGCCAAAAGAGATGCACGTGTACGTGCACGCGGCCCTCGAGCCCAGTGCGAGATCTCTGTTGGAACGAGCCATTGACCACTGGGGCCTCAGTGGGCGAGCTTATACTCGTGTGCTCAAGGTCGCGCGCACCATCGCGGACTTAGAGCC